>DATNQN010000080.1 GCA_036703985.1 Leptolyngbyaceae cyanobacterium | reverse complement strand
CCATCCCCCCACCTCCCCATCCCCTAAAGGGGCAAACTACCAGCAGTAGAAGGTAAACTCCAATCAGGTCGGAGGCTTTTAGCTTTCCGCAAATAGGGATGGTAAACCTTGACGTGAGGATAAGGCAGATTAACGTGGATCAAAAAGCGAACGCAGCGTTCTAGATCGCCCGGTACGTACATATGCTGGACATCTAACAGGGCGACATTTTCCCAGCCGCGACGTTTGCGAGCGATCGCAGCTGGAAAAATCGCATCCAGGTCGCGAGTAGCAGAGAAAATGGCACTTATGATATCGTTGGGGTCTAAATTATTACGTTCTTGTAGTTCATCTAACAGTTCCGTTACCGCTTCTCGAATCGCTTCAATAGAATTTTCTGAGACAGTAGTTGCCCCACGAATCGCCTTAACTCGCCACTCCACGTAAAAATCCTCCTGATTATCAAAACTAATATTAATTTCCACAGATGGATAACATTAAAGATTCCTTCCATCATGGCCGAAGCACTGCTGATATAACAGCAGTGCCGTCAGCAATGTTAACAAAACCCGGGATTTAAGCTGCAAATTGCAATTGCGTTTTAACTTAAGGTCGATAGAGCCACAAAGGAAGACCATTGGTAGATAGCTCGAATTCTAACCAATCCATTCCGGATGATAGTCTAGATGACGCTAGGTTATTTCCCGATAACAATTTATTAACAACGGATTTCTTTTCTTCAAAGTTATAGCAGCGGGTTTTTTCCGGATCGAGTCCGGCTAGTTCTGCTGCCCAGCGCCGCGCATCTTCTTCCGTACCCAATCTGTCAACCACACCTAATTGTAAGGCTTGTTCTCCGGTAAAAATGCGTCCGTCAGCGAAACTCCTGACATTTTCTACCGTCAAGTTCCGTGCTTGGGCTACAGTTTGGACGAACTGTAGATAACTTACATCTATTAACTCTTGCAGAATATTTTTTTCCGGTTCGGTGAGTTCTCTGTCAAAAGCCAAGATATCTTTGTACGGGCCAGATTTGATCGTTTTGAAGGATACGCCAACTTTATCCAACAGGCGTTCTAAGTTATTACCGCGTAAAATTACGCCGATGCTGCCAGTAATCGTTCCTGGATTAGCGATCACGTAAGGAGCTCCCATCCCGATGTAAACGCCCCCAGATGCGGAAATATTGCCAAAACTGGCAACTATTTTGACTTTTTCTTGCAACCGCTTGAGAGCGCTGTAAATTTCTTGGGAGTCTCCCACCGTGCCGCCAGGACTGTCAATTCGTAATAGCAGGGCTGGAAAACGCTTTTCCTCGACGGTCTTTAGGGCGTCTAATACCCATTTCCGGGTAGCGCCTGCGATCGCACCGGTAATTTCAATCCGAGCAATTTGCTTTTTAAACTTTGGCTTAAAAGGCCAGATCATGGGCGTTGTGGAACTTGTGTAAATGTGAATCGAGCGAGCGAAGGGGTGAGAGGGATTGAGTGATGGAGTGATAGGCAATCGGACGAATCGATCGATTACGCTCCGATTCTCCCATTCTTCTGTTCTGCCAATCTTCCACTCTCCCTAAGGGTAAATACCCAGTACGTAATTTTTAATAAACGATCGAAGTATGTAAACTCAGCGCTCAATACTAGTTTGCCTTATTCTTCAGACACCAGGGGAGCCAGATCTGAGGGACGGGTAAGCGCCCTCACCTCGATTTTTCGATCGCCAATTGCCAAATGGTTAACAGAAATACAAGATTCAATACAATTAAGATATGTAAAGAAAAATTTTACCCTGTAGCCCCATCTAAAGGGCTAATTATTGAATCTAAAGTCTAAAATCCTCGCATCTAAAATTGATTGACGCTCAAGGGAGCCTTGTTAATGCAGTTGATACCAATATTATTTGAAATGCCAAAAAGCTTAAGATCGATTTTCTCGCCCCAAGATACGCAACTCGAATCCCTTTCAGGGATTGAAAGCAAGTTGACGCATTCGAGATCTCCTTTGGCTGGGCTACTCCTAATCGCCCCGTTTTTCTTCTGGGGTACGGCAATGGTAGCGATGAAAGGAGTGGTCAACGAGACGACACCTTTGTTTATGGCTGGAGTGCGGTTGTTCCCGGCTGGAGTTCTGGTATTATTGTTTGCTGCATTAACTGGCAGATCTCAACCCCGTAGTTGGTTAGCTTGGTGGTGGATTGCATTGTTTGCCTTGGTAGACGGGGCAATGTTCCAAGGCTTTTTAGCAGAGGGATTGGTTCGCACTGGTGCTGGTTTGGGCTCGGTGATGATTGACTCTCAACCTTTAGCAGTGGCTTTATTATCCCTATGGCTGTTTCAAGAGAGGATTGGATGGTGGGGATGGCTGGGATTAGCAATTGGTGTAATCGGTATTAGTTCCATCGGTTTACCCCAAGAGTGGATTTTCGGATTGCTCCAAGGTAAGGAATTCACTGCCTCTTTAGACATTCAAAATTTATTTCAAAATGGTGAGTGGCTGATGCTGTTAGCCGCTCTTTCGATGGCAGCGGGAACGGTAATTATTCGGATTGTCTGTCGCTACACCGATCCGGTAGTTGCCACTGGTTGGCACATGATTTTAGGTGGATTACCTTTGTTTGGTCTGTCGGCTGGTTTAGAATCCGAGCAGTGGCAGCATTTAACCGCGTCTAGCTGGGTGGCATTGGGTTATTCGACGATTTTTGGTAGCGCGATCGCCTACGGTTTATTCTTTTACTTCGCCAAAACAGGTAGCTTAACCAGTCTGAGTTCTCTTACCTTCTTAACTCCGGTATTTGCTTTGCTCTTTGGCAATCTCTTCCTCTCGGAAATGCTGCAACCCCATCAATGGGTAGGAGTCGGCCTTACTTTAGTTAGCATCTATTTAGTCAATCAACGGGATATTTTGGCTAAGCGGATGCAGCCTAAAGTATCGGAAGCACAAGTCAACGCTGAAAAATTAGCAACTGAGGAAAAGAAATCCCTTTTAGAACCTTGTAAGCAAGAATTGGTAAAGGTTTCCCTCCCATTAACCGAATCGGAATCCCAAATTTGGCGCTAAATTAGCCAAAGGAAGCCGCTGATTTCTACCTTAGATTTTAGGTGAGTCTTGTGGGAGCTAACTCATCTCGACTGTGTTCATAGACGGATGGCAGTTTACTATTAAACTAGCTCAAACTCATCTACCCAGTGGGTCATGCTGGCTACCCCTTATACCCCTGAGTTAGTTTATGATTCCCTCACGCTCCGCATTAGTTCTGCTCTCTTGTATGACTTGTGTCGGCTTCGCCCCCAGTGCAGTGGGAAGCTCATCTGATTCCTACCGTACTGATTTGCTAAACTCGCTGGTTGGGAAGACGTCTGCTACTCGCTTAATGGCTGATTTGCCGTCCATCGGATCGGTAGCACAAGTCAGTTCACCCAAACCAACTAAAGATCCGAATTTAGATAAATTAATTGAAGATTTACAACTGCCCGATAATCAGAAAAAGCCTGCTACTAAGCCAACTGCAAAGGCTCGAGCTTCTTCATCTAATCAGCCATTGTGGTGGATCGCGATCGGGGCAGTCCTGGTTATAGTAGCTGGCGGACTACTTTACTTGCTCAAAAAGTCTGATAATCACAACGAAGCAGAAACATTAGATTCTTCGTCGGACGATCGCTCTGAAGAAAGTTCGGCTCTGGAAAATTCGATCGCAGATGTTCAACAAACCGATACCAACAGCAATTTTATAAATACCAACCAAAACGGCCACCGTACTACAACTATAGAACCTCTAGAAGATCGACCTCCCGATCTATCAAATCCCCAGTTAAGGGGAAAAGCGAAAGGAATTCGGAAGAAAATTGTTAAAAATAAAAATTACCCATTATCTAGTTCGCCAATTCACACCAATGCTCATCCCGATACTAGTAATCTTTCACCGTTCGCTGATGAAGAAATCAAACCACCTGAAGAGCTAACACCACCTGCCAAAGCAGAAGCATTAGAAGTGCGAGAAACAACTCGCTTGTCGAAAATTAATATTGTTGATGAATTAATTAAAGATTTACAAAATCCCGATCCGAACAAGCGTCATAAAGCAATTTGGGAATTAGCTCAACGGGGAGACTCGCGGGCGATGCAACCACTAGTAGATATATTAATTGATGCTGATTCCAAACAACGGGGCTTAATTTTAGAAGCTTTATCTCAAATTGGCAATCGGACGCTAAAACCGATGAATCGTGCTTTAGTACTTTCTCTACAAGATGAAAATCCAGAAGTTAGGAAAAACGCCATTCGGGACGTGACGAGAATTTACGATATGATGGCGCAAATCAGTCAACTGTTGCGCTACGCAGTTGACGATCCCGATCTGGAAGTGCAAGAAACCGCACGCTGGGCATTAAGCCAGTTGAATCGGGTTCGGGGATTGTCAGCAATTGACAATTTTCCCAATCGACCAAATTCTAATCATCCAGAAAATTAATCCAATACCGCTTATTTAAAGCAGTATTGGGATTAACAATCATGGCTTATTTTGAACATGAATTAACCAGAGATATCGGGTTTTAAATAGTCTGGTTTATAATAATAAATATTTGTTCTTTAATAATGGTTAATTACTAATCACCAAATCAGTATGCTATCCCTAAAACTTTTGTTCCTTTCTACTCCGGTTGCCCCACTCGGTAAGGGATTGGGAGGTGGAGTAGAACTAACTCTACAAAATATCGCCCAGGAACTAATCCGACGGGGACATACTGTAAGAGTTGTTGCACCGCAAGGTTCTGCGATCGCAAATTTACCAATTGTGGAAATTGAAGGAGAACTTCAAGCCAGCGCCCAAATTCAAGAAAGAAATACTCCCGTCAGCATACCTGTAAATTCAGTACTGGCAAATATGTGGGATTATGCACGACGAGTGCAAGCTGACTATGACTTAATTGTTAATTTTGCTTACGATTGGTTGCCTTTTTATCTAACTCCATTTTTTGAGTGTCCGATCGCTCATTTATTAAGTATGAGTTCCCTGTCAGATGCAATGGATCGGATAATTCAGCAGGTGGCAGAGCGGTTTCCCGATACGATCGGCGTTCATACTATGGTGCAAGCAGCAACTTTTCCTTTTGCCGAAGTATGTCGCTGCCTGAAAAATGGCTTTGATATGTCCCTTTACGACTTTTGCGGACAGCCAAAATCAGCCATCGCATGGGTAGGGCGAATTTCTCCGGAAAAAGGTCTAGAAGAGGCTGTAGCGGCTGTGGAAAAAACGGGAGATGTTTTGAAGATTATGGGGGCGATGCAGGATGAAGATTACTGGGAAAAGGTGAATCAGGCTTATCCGTTTGCCCGAATTGAATATTTGGGTTTTCTTTCCACCGACAAGTTGCAGAAGGAATTAGGAGTATGTAAGGCATTTTTAATGACGCCTCATTTAGTAGAAGGATTTGGCAACGTGGTAGTGGAAGCGCTAGCTTGCGGTGTGCCTGTAATTTGTTATCGTCGTGGTGGCCCTACGGAAATTATCGAACATGAGAAAACGGGTTTTCTGGTAGAACCAGATAGTATAGATGGGCTAGTAGAGGCAATTAAAAGTATCGATCGCATAAGTCGCGATGCCTGTCGCGCCTCAGCAGAAGCCGAATTTTCGTTGGCAGCGATGGGCGATCGCGTGGAAGAGTGGTTTGCGGATATTTTGCGATCGCGTAAAAATTGAGTGAAAAACTCGTTTTCGCGATCGACAGCTAATCCCAAATTAATTTTAGACGCCCTTGCGTTTTTTCGAGAGCTTTTTCCGGGGAATTACCCAGCAAAGTTTCTTCGATCGCTCGACCCAAATTTTCCGAAAGAATGGAATACTTAGAAATAATTGGACGGGAACGCGCCCAAGGCATTTGTTCTAAAAAAACCTTAAATGCTGGTTGTTTAGCTACAAATTCTTGATAAGCTTTGCTTTTTTTTGATTTAATATTAATTGGCAAAGACCCGGTTTCTACAAATAATTTTGTTTGGAATTCTTCGCTTAAAACATACTCCAAGAATGCAAGTGATGCTTTCTCTCTTTCAGTAGTAGTTTTCATTACAAATATATTGGCTCCCCCTACTACAGTTCCTTTTTTCTTACCGCTAGGAATTGGCATCACTGCAAAATCAATCCCGGCTTTTTGGAAATAGTTTAAAGTCCAAGGGCCAGTTATTTGCATGGCTATTTTACCAGCCACTAAACGGTCTTCTTCATAACCTCTTTCTGGTTCGGAAAGAATAGCCGAGCCATCTTTTAATAAGTCCGACCAAAATTGCAAAGCTGCGATCGCACCGGGATTAACTAAATTTGGTTTGTTATCTTTTAATAACTCGCCACCACCGCTAAACATGAAAGGCAACCAACTAAAAACAGTCCATTCTCCTTTACCTAAAGGTAACATTATGCCATACTGGTCTATCTGTCCATCACCATTTTTATCTACCGTAAGTTTCTTCGCAGCTTGCCTTAGTTCTTCCCAAGTTTCAGGTAATTTGGTAATACCCGCTGCTTTAAATAAACTCGGACGGTAATAGATGCCTAAATTACTGGTAGTAAATGGAATTGACCAAATATGTCCATTTAATTCCATTCCTTCAAATAAACTAGGTTCGATTTCTCTCTTTAACGGAGAATTATTTAACCAGTCTTCTAATGGTTTGATTGCTCCTAATTCCACCAATCTTCCAGTAATTAAAGAATCAAACCAGAACATATCCGGCGGTGAATTGCCGACTACTGCCGTTAAGATTTTCGGCATTTGTTGATCGGATTGACCAATGTAAAGAGATTCTACTTGTATATCAGGGTGATTTCGATTAAATTTATCTACTAGTTTTTGAAATACCTCTCTGTTTGGCGGCGGATTCATGCCATGCCATAACGTGAGGTGAATTACATTGTTGTTACTAATATTTTTTGACTGACAGCCGCTTAAAAATAAAAGAATAAAGCATAGTAAAATTACGCTGAATTTCTGCAACCACTTTTTTATCATTATTTTTAATTTCTATTGAGTGAAATTCAATTAAAAGTTAACCAACTAAAAACCTGTTCGACTGTCAGTTCTAATTCAATTCCTGCAATTACGGGTAATTGAGTAGCACCTTGAAAAAATTCTACTCGCTGACCGGGAAAAATTCCTAGAATACCTTCTGCATCCGGGTCGATTAACCAACCTAATTCAGTGCCGTGTCGCGAACAATGCAATAATTTAGCAAGTACTATACTTTGCTTTTGGTCTGGAGAAAGAATTTCGATCGCCCAATCGGGATGAATGTCAAAACGATTAGCTATTCTGCCATTTGGTTGCCTGGGAATTCTTTCCCACCGGAACACGGCAATATCTGGTATGATTGATTCACCGCCAAACGTGCAGCGTAGTTCAGGAAACGCCATAGCAACTTTTTGGCTTTTAGCTACTCGATTTATTGTCTCGCAAACTTCAAACTGAAGTAAGCTGTGTTCACCTTGGGGCATAGGTTTCTGAATAATTTTTCCGTTGATAAATTCCGATCCTGGTTTAGTTTCTGGGAGTTTCAGGAACTCTTCTAGGGTTAGTTTGGGTTTAATGGTTGTGGTCATAGGTTATATAGGATTTTAGAGCAGTTAGTTTAATTATGGACGATCGCATCTAGATTATCTGAGGGAAAAAGTGCGATCGTTCCCTCAGCAACCAGGGAATTCTGGTACAGATTACCAGTGAGTGAGGGACTGAGTAGGATAAAATTTATTCTTCGCTCGAATCTATGATTTAATTGACGAAATTGACCAGTTGCTTTACAAAAGTAAAAGTATTGCAAAATATGGAAAACCCTGTTAAAAAATGGCAACTGGATTATTTTCCAAAAAATCTGTAGACGACTTAGTAAAAACTAACCAACTAGATAATCCTGAAGGACTACAAAAATCTCTTGGTTTATTAGCTCTGATCGCGTTAGGAATTGGCGGAATTATCGGTGCGGGAATTTTCGTGCTGAGCGGACAAGCAGCCGCTAATTATGCTGGCCCATCAATCGCCATTTCATTTATGTTGGCGGCTTTTGGCTGCGGGATGTGCGGACTTTGCTATGCCGAATTTGCTTCGATGATTCCGATTGCAGGGAGTGCTTATACTTATGCTTATGCGACGTTAGGGGAAATAATTGCCTGGATTATCGGTTGGGATTTGATATTAGAATATATTTTTTGCGGTGCAACGGTTTCTGCGGGTTGGTCGGGATATGTGGTGAGTTTGCTTAAAGATATAGGAATTGTGATTCCTCCTGAGTTTACCAATCCGCCGTTAAACTTGCCAGCTATGTTTATTATTGCTTTGATGACGATATTGCAAGTAATTGGCATTCGGGAATCAACGGCAGTGAATAATTTCATCGTCGTTGTAAAAACGATAGTAATTTTACTATTTATATTTGGTGGTGTAGCTTATATCAATCAACAAAATTGGTTTCCCTTTATTCCGGAAAATACGGGAAATTTCGGCAGTTTTGGTTGGAGTGGGATTTTGCGGGGTGCGGGGGTTGTTTTCTTTACTTATATTGGGTTTGATGCGATTTCTTGTGCAGCGCAAGAAGCTAAAAATCCCCAGCGAGATATGCCGATCGCAATTCTAGTTTCTTTGGTGGTGGCGACGGTGCTGTATATTGCAGTAGTGCTAGTTTTGACGGGGATTGTGCCTTATCAACAATTGAATGTACCAGATCCGATCGCAGTGGGAGTAAATGCCGTAGGAGAAGGCTTGCTGTGGCTGCGACCGATCGTTAAAATAGGTGCGATCGCGGGTATGAGTTCCGTAATTGTTGTATTCCTGTTAGGACAATCGCGCATCTTTTACGCAATGGCAAATGATGGATTGCTACCACCGCAATTTGCCAAAATCCATCCCAAATTTCGCACGCCTTATATATCAACCCTTGTATCTGGAGGAGTTGCGATGCTGTTGGGTGGATTGTTACCCATCAGCGTGTTAGGCGAATTAGTTTCCATCGGAACTTTATTAGCATTTGTGATTGTTTCGATCGCAGTGTTAATTTTGCGACGCACTCGACCGGATTTGCCAAGACCTTTCCAAACGCCTTTGGTTCCTTTCGTACCAATTTTAGGTGCATTAATATCGGCAGTGCAAATGTTTTCTCTTTCCTTCGGTACTTGGTTGCGATTGATAGCTTGGCTGGCAATTGGTTTGCTGATCTACTTCACCTATGGTAGGAAAAATAGTAAATTGAATCAGCCAACCGAACAGCTAACTGAAAATCAAAAAATTAGTCAACCTTTGTGATCGAACATACTGCAAAAGTACAAAAAATTGATATCTGTCAAATTCCACCAGCTTTAAAACCGGGTGATTTGCTGCGAGTAATTGCACCCAGCGGTGCATTAAAAGAATTTGAGGCATTTGAAAAAGGGGTGCAAATCTGGCGCGATCGCGGTTATCGTGTAGAAA
The DNA here is from genome assembly GCA_036703985.1 of Leptolyngbyaceae cyanobacterium. Lineage (GTDB taxonomy): Bacteria > Cyanobacteriota > Cyanobacteriia > Cyanobacteriales > Aerosakkonemataceae > DATNQN01. The sequence continues at coordinate 91,674 of DATNQN010000080.1, read as the reverse complement.
TCGATCCTGGCGTAGAAGACCGTTGGGGTTATTTGGCGGGAATCGATGAAAATCGCCGCCACCAGTTGAAAGAAGCATGGCTAGATCCCGAAGTCAAGGGAATTCTTTGTGCTAGAGGTGGTTTTGGAAGTACTCGGATATTGGAAAATTGGATATGGCCGTTTGAGGATTCTGAAATTACGGGAAGGGGAACGAGGACTGAAGTCCTCACGACAAACGTTGGTAGTAAGGACTTTAGTCCTTTTACTCAGAGGACTAAAGTCCTCACTACGAACAAATGGCTAATTGGCTTCTCCGACGTGACAGCACTGTTGTGGAGTTTATTTAATCATCAGATTTCTGGCGTTCACGGCCCTTTGTTGACCACTTTAGCATCCGAACCGGATTGGTCGATTCAAAGATTATTTGATTGGGTAGAAGGAAAACCCCTACAACCATTACCGGGGATAGGATGGTGTGGTGGTAAAGCAACCGGAATTTTACTTCCCGCTAACCTCACAGTAGCGACTCATCTGTTGGGAACGCCTCTTTTACCGGAATTAGAAGGAGTAATTCTGGCTTTCGAGGATGTGACGGAATATCCTTATCGCATTGACAGAGTATTAACTCAATGGCGAATGTGTGGTGCTTTTGAGAAAATCAAAGGAATTGCCTTGGGACGTTTTAGCCGCTGCGATGCACCAGCACCTAGTTTTACTGTAGAGGAAGTTTTGCGCGATCGCTTGCGCGACCTTGGCATTCCCATCATTTCAGAGTTACCTTTCGGTCACGATGGGCCAAATGCAGCCTTACCAGTAGGTATTGAAGCTCACCTCGATAGTGATGGAGGCATTTTAAGCTTTGGGTGATTTCTTGGTGTCGTAGGGAACCGTAACTATATATAATCTGTCAAACAGCAAGCAACTTTTTTGGCAGAATAGGGGGCATAAGATGAGCAGCCGCAAGTTTTTAGGGAAAATCGCTGCGACTTTTGCGATCGCTGGAATGTTGCTAACTGCGATCGCCGATCTAAATATAGCAGCAGAAAGATTGAACAATGGCGACACCGTTGATGGAGCCATCAGTGCTAACTCCGAAACTTTCAACTTTAGAAATCAATCAAGAACAAATTCTCCCGTTCAAACTGCCACTGGTCAAGAATACATCTTTAACGCTCAACAAGGCGACATTATAAACGTTGCCGTCGATATTCAAGAAGGCAATCTCGCACCAGTGCTAGTTCTTATTTCATCCCAAAACCAAAGACAAGTTGCCTATGACGATACGCAAAATTCTTTACGGTATCGCGTACCAACTACCGGACAATACAGACTTTTAGTACTCGGTCAAAATAACACGCGCGGAAGATACACCCTTTCGGTTTCCGGAATTAACGATAGTTCAGTTGCACAAGGTTCTTCAACTTCTACTAGCGATACCAGGCGGGAATTATTGCAAAATGATTTTGGATTGCGAGTACTAAATAACTGTCCTCCCGCCACAGGTTCACTGGTTGTAGTTACCTTTACCGAATCAAATCAAACTTATAGATATTGTGCTAATCCCAATCGGGTTTATCCGGCTGGCGAGTATAGCTACGATGCAATTAGCGGCGATTTAAAACGAGGAGGAACCGTTGCTCAAAATCCATCTTCTACCATCAACGATCCCAGGCGACAAATCCTTCAAGATGAATTTGGATTGCGCGTTCTCGATAGTTGTCCTCCTGCCACCGGTTCATTAGTAGTTGTTAACTTTCCCGAATCAACTCAAACTTACAGATATTGTGCCAATGCCAACCGAGTTTATGCTGCCGGCGAGTACACCTACGACTCTGCTACTGGAGATTTACAACGAGGCAGAAATTCGGCGCTAGGTTCATCTTCTGCTAGCAACGATCCTCGACGACAATTATTACAAAATGAGTTTGGATTAAGTGTTTTAGAAAGTTGTCCGGCAGCGCGGAGTTCTTATGCGGTAATCTCATTTCCGGAAGGCAATCAAACCTATATTTACTGCGCCAATCCCAACCGCTTTTTCCCGGCAGGAGAATATAGTTATAATGCCAGTACTCGCGATTTAGAGGCGGCAACTCCTGCTAGGCAAACCGAACGATGCTCTCTATCGGTTGGGGGTGTTTGCGTAGTCAGGTGATCTAGCTATTCGTTCGAGTTAAATGGATAACTTTGGCAAACACGAATAAATATTCCTTTCGACGGGCGAAACTCAGTTGTATTTGTGGTAGCTAAATCTAAATAGGTTCCAGCCCGTTCCCAGAGCGCAATGGGAATGGGTTTGGGTTAACATTATCAGAATAATTTACAGGAAAACCATTTAAAAATTTTGCATAAAAAATCTCTATAAAATGGTTGAATTTATGTGTTTAAGAGCGCTAATTGGTAAACTTGCTACCATATTTATCCTGGTGGCAAATTTATTAATAATCAGTCCTACACCACCAGTTTACGCACAGGAGATCGCTGCCGCACCGAAAAGCTGCTTGTTAGGAGCATATCTGAATTCTTTGTACAATTTGGACTTGAACCAAAACAATTTCGGTGCAAGTTTTTGGCTGTGGAGTAACTGCGATTCCGAAAATCTGCAACCCCTGCAAACCGCAGAATTAGTAAATGCAAATTCGTCTAGTTATAGCCAAGAAGGGAAAGATAAGAAAGGCAATATTTTATGGGAATATCGCAAGATAAATGGGGTGTTTCGTCATGAATGGAATCTCAGAAATTACCCCTTCGATCGCCAGATTTTAGAGATTTGGTTGGACGAGACCGAACAAGATACGAACAGTTTCGTTTATATACCGGATAAAATTAATTCCGGCTATAACAAAAATATTAAAATTGATGGCTGGCAAATCATCGGTTTAAACGTTGAAGCTAGAGAGGTAAGATACGATTCCACTTTGGGCAACCCGCAAGTAGCAGGCGATGTTGGCAGCAACTATTCCCGTCTGATCGTATCAATTGAAATTGCTCGAACCGATCGAAGCGGTTTCTGGAAAATGACTATAGGAGCGTACATTGCTTTTGCTATTTCAGCCTTAACATTTCTTTTCGATCCTAACCAGCGGACGATCTTACTAATCGGTTCGTTGTTGGCCGTGCTTCTAAGTTTAATCTCAGTAGATGGGATTTTAGGTAGTACGGAAGGACTGAGTTCGATCGATCTGGTTCATATCACTACGATGATTTACATTTTTGTGGCGGCCTCGTATGCAGTATATTCCCAAATACTGCACAAAACAGGTCGAGAGAAAACCCTTAGGCGTTTCGATCGGATCGGTATGATAGTGTTCGTGCTTTCATTTTTGGTTGCCAATATTGTTCTGATCGGAACCACTGCGTTCAAAGGTTGATTACTCATCCGACAATCAGCAGCAATTCGATTTGAGATTTGGGATTTCAAGATAGAAGAATTCTTTGAGGAAAGGTCATCCTAGAATGGTAAGCTAACAAATGCACTTAAAAAACTGATTGGGGTAGAAGTTTCATGGCTGGGTCAACCCAGATTCCTTATTTATTGCGGGCAGCGCGTGGTGAAGTGCTAGAACGTCCACCCGTGTGGATGATGCGGCAAGCTGGTCGCTACATGAAGGCTTATCGGGATTTACGGGATAAATATCCATCTTTTCGCGATCGCTCGGAAAAAACAGATTTAGCGATCGAAATTTCCCTGCAACCATTCCGAGCTTTTGAACCGGATGGGGTAATTTTGTTTTCCGATATCTTGACACCACTCCCAGGTATTGGCATTCCCTTTGACATCATCGAAAGCAGAGGGCCAGTCATCGAGCCCCCGATCCGCTCTCAAGCTCAAATCGACCAACTGCGCCCTTTAGAGCCAGAAGCAGCTTTGCCGTTCATTCGAGAAATATTGGGAGAATTGCGGCGGGAAGTAGGCAATAAAGCCGCAGTACTGGGATTCGTCGGTGCGCCTTGGACGCTGGCAGCTTATGCCATCGAAGGTAAGTCTTCCAAGGATTACACCATCATTAAGAGCATGGCTTTTACAGAACCGGCCATGCTGCATCAATTCTTGACAAAACTGGCAGATGCGATCGCGATTTACGTCCGCTACCAAATTGACAGCGGTGCCCAAATCGTCCAAATGTTCGATTCTTGGGCAGGTCAACTCAGTCCCCAAGACTACGAAGTTTTCGCCATGCCTTATCAACGGCGAGTCGTAGAACAAGTAAAAGCCACCCATCCAGATACGCCTTTAATCCTGTACATCAATGGCAGTGCCGGAATATTAGAAAGAATGGCAAAATCAGGCGTTGATTTTGTTAGTGTAGACTGGACGGTAGACATGGCCGAAGCCAGACAGCGACTAGGCGGAAATATGGGAGTGCAAGGAAACATCGACCCTTGTGCTTTATTCGGTTCCCACGATTTCATCCGTGCCCGCGTTCTGGAAACCATTCGCAAAGCTGGCAAAAGCGGTCACATCTTAAATTTGGGTCACGGCGTTCTACCGAGTACTCCAGAAGAAAATGTCGCTTTCTTCTTTGAAACAGCTAAACAAGCTGATAAATTGCTAACCGTTCACGCCTGAACCTCTGATAAAAATAGGGGAAGTAAAACGATCGTAAGGTGAGAGGTAAAAGGTGATAGGAGATTCCCTGGCAGAAGAGCCAAACAGCCCAGAAACCGAGGAGAATCTAGAATCTGCTTCTCCACAATCGTCTCTGGAAGCCCTTAAGAATCCAGAAACCGAGGAGAATCTAGAATCCGCTTCTTCACAATCGTCTCTGGAAACGCTTAAGAGTTCAGAAACCGAGGAGAACCTAGAATCTGCTTCTCCACCGCTTTCTCTGGAAACCATTAAGAGTCCAGAGACCGAGGAGAATCTAGAATTCACTTCTCCAGCACTTTCTCTGGAAGCGGCTAATAGCGCACAAACGCAGGCAACTACAGAATTACCTTCTCTACGCTCAGTGGAGGAGGAAATAGTCACTTTGTTAGCCTCCGAGAACTTGCAATCTACTTCTCAAAGCGTGAATGCAGACACATCTAACGACTCAGCCATATTAGAAAGCTCCCCATCTGCTCCCCCCTTGGTGATGGATGAACCTGAAATATTACCAATCCAAGAGAAGGAAGATGAATCTCCTTCTCCTGTTTTGGTCGTAGAAGAAGTCAGCAGCCCATCAGCCCAGGAGAATGCAGAGTCAATTTCTCCACCAGAACCGGATTCATCCGTCACCTCGGAACCTATCCCTTCCCCTGTTGCCCCGACAATTTCCGCCGCAGACGCTGCCGTTACCTCAGAGCCTTCCCCGGTGATCCCGGAAATTGCCATCTCAAATAGTCGCAAGCGCATTTTTATCACTGGTGCGAGTGGCTGCGTCGGTCATTACCTAGTAGAAACTCTCATTCAGGAAACAGACCACGAACTATTCTTGTTAGTGAGAGACCCGGCGAAACTGCGATTTGACTGCAATGCCCGTCCCGGTATTAATGTCATTAAAGGTGACGTGCGTAATATTTTCCGCTATAGCAAGCTGTTAAAAACAGTAAATTACGTCATCATGGCAGCTACAGCTTGGGGTGGTCTTCAGCAGCAAGTGTTGGATATTAATATCTACAAAAACCTCCAATTACTTAATCTGCTCGACCCGAAAGTTTGCGAACACATCATTTATTTTTCAACTGCCAGCGTTTTAGATCGCCACAATCAAATTCTCAAAGAAGCAACCGAACTGGGTACAGAATACATTCGGTCTAAGTCAGATTTTTTAAGGCAAGTATCCCGTTTGCCAATATATAAACGAATGACGATTCTTTATCCTACTTTAGTAGTTGGAGGAGATGATAAACATCCTTATTCTCATCTCTCATCTGGCTTACCTGGGGTAACTAAATGGATTAAGTTGATTCGCTTTTTTAAGGCAGATGGGAGTTTTCACTTTATTCACGCCCAAGATATTGCCAGAGTAGTAAAATACCTAGTCGAGCATCCTCCCCAAGAGCAACAAACTCGTCATTTTGTGTTGGCAAATCCAGCAATGACGGTTAATCAAGCGGTAGAAGAAGCCTGTGCTTACTTGAGCCAGAAAATTTCCTTTCAAATTACGCTTAAACCTTGGTTAGCTGATTTATTAATCTTTTTGTTCAAAATAGAAATGAGTCCTTGGGATAGGTTCTGCCTCAACTATCGCCACTTTACTTACCAAAATCCCGTTAATCCTGCGACTTTTGGTTTGCCAGTTTACTGTGCCACTCTTAGCGATGTGATGAAAATGAGCGGGATTCCCCGTGGCAACGAGATTAGCAGTCAAAGTAGTCAAACTAATCAATACAAGCTGGTTTTAGATGACCAACCATCGGAATCAAATCAGGAGAATTGATCTGTACTTTTTGCGATCGTCGTTAAATCAATCTTAAATATCTAGGGAATATGTAGGGTGCGTTAGCTTAAGCTAAACGCACCTTTAATTGCATTTTTAACTACAAGTTGTGCATGACGGTCATTCGATTTTAGATGCGAGGATTTTAGATTTTAGATTGACTGGAGCCTTAAAAGGACAGAGCTTGAAATAAGCGAGAATTTCTTTGATGATTCCCCTTTCAAGGGGAGGCTTGAAACCCTTTTTTCCGGTCAAAATACCTGAAACCAACGCAATAGCAATATAGGAGTAATACCAAATCCGGTTTAATTACCCCCATTATGTTTGGGGGGAAAGGGAAAGGGGGTAGTAGACCCGGATTTGGTATAATGCCATCACGCACCCTACTTATCCTTAGTGGTGGTGATGGTCGTGATGGTGGTCGTGGTGGTGGTCGTGGTGGTGGTCGTGATGGTGGTCGTGATGATGACCGTGATGATGAGCAGCTAAATGCAGATTAACTGCTAAAGCTTGTTCTGAGAATAAAGCTTCAATTTGTGGATTTGCCCATTCTGCTGCCATCTTTAAGAAATCTGGATGGTCGTTAACGCAAGCCATTTGCACGTAACTTACTTCTGAATGTTGCTTTTCTAAACCATGAATGATGTGGTCAACATCCAAGAGCGTTTCGTGATTTTCGGTAGCAAAACCGATCGGCATAAATACAATTGCTTTTGCACCTAATTCAATTAAGTTTTTGGCAGCTTGTTTGGCATCCGGTTGAGTCCATTCAATCAGTGGCGTGTCGTGATTTAACCAACCAACTGAAATGAGAGGATAGCGGTTAATCAGTTTTTCCCTGATTAATTCGTAAAGTGCCTCGCTTTCGGTAATCCCGGAAGTAAATCCTTTGGCTTTGTGAGGACAACCGTGATTCATTAATATGATGCCAATTTGAGATGGCAGATAACTTTCCGCTAGTTCGGCGGCGACTTTTTCTTCTACTAAACGAGCCATCAAATTGATGTAATCTGGTTCGTTATAGAAGGAAGGAATGTAGCGAAGTCCTTTCACCCAATGTTCATCGCCGTCAGCTAATTTCTCGAAAGCTTTGTTAACTTGTTCGACGGCAATTCCGCTAGTAAAGATGGAGTCTACTACTAGGAGGGGATAAATAAGAATTTTGTCAAATCCTTCGGTTTTAATTTCTGTTAAGACTTGTTCGGGTAGGAAGGGGGCGCAGAAGTTAAAGGCTTTGAATACTTTAATGCGATCGCCCCACTTTTGCTGCAAAGCCTCTTCTATACCAGCCCGTTGCTTTTCAAAGATAGCGTTGTGAGGAGAAATGAAGTTGTGATGTTGGTGACTCCACTCGTGCAAGTCAAACATCGCCAAAATTTTAGCCAGGGGGGGGTAAATCCAAGTTGGTACTGGTGCGAACTTGGCGGTGAGTAGGTTTAAGGCTTGTTCGTTGTAGTTGGCAAAGTCTTCGTAGCTTTCTACTTCACCATAGCCCATCAGCAGTACAGCAACTTTGTCGCTGCTGTTGGACTGTTGAACTTGTTCTTGGATTTTTTCAGGGGTGGCAACCACGTTACATTCCTCCAGGGAGTGATGTCTAAAACAGAGTGGTGTGGTAGGGCATACCATTACCTAAGGCTTGAGTCCAATCACAGCGCCACTCCTATTTTATAGGTTAGCACTCCCCAGGGGGGGGATATTAAATTTTAGATTTTTGATTTTAGATTTTCGACTGGGCAGGGGGATATTTTAAAATGCTTCTGGCTGAGAACTAGGGTAGAAAACGCTTTGAAAGCCATTTTGAACTTTTCGTTCGGGCTGTTGGCACAATTCGAGATAAATTTTTGCCACAGTATCGGCTGGATTAATACTCAAAACTTCGGCAAATTTTTGGGATGATTCGCTGAATAATTCCTTATTGTATAGCCATAAAGCTTCTTCAAAATGTCCGATAGTAGCTAATTTAATTTCTTTGATTTGCGGTGCATCTCCATCAAAAACTTCAAAAATTGCCACCGCTTTTGACTTGCCTTTAACTTTCACGCGATCGATAAAACGTATATTGTATTCCATTGGGTTTTGCAAACCACCTAAAGTATGGTGAGTAATTAACATCGATACTCCATAGTATTTTGTTAGTCCCTCTAAACGGGAAGCTAAATTAACAGCATCGCTAATGACAGTGCTATCCATGCGATTATGTCCTCCCACTGTCCCCAACATCAAAGAACCAGTATTAATACCAATACCAATATTGATGGGTTGATAGCCAGATTTCATCCGATGCTGGTTGTATCGATCGAGACTTTTTAGCATGGCAATTCCTGCTTTTACAGCATCGTCAGCATGACCGCTAAACAGTGCCATAATTGCATCGCCCATATATTTATCAATAAAACCATTATTTTCCAAAATTGCAGGTTCCATGCGAGAAAGATAGGCATTAATAAATTTAAAATTCTCTTGGGGCGTCATCGTTTCAGACAGGGCAGTGAAGTCGCGAATATCGGAAAAAACTACCGACATTTCTTGTTGCACCTGATCTCCTAATTTCACTTCAACAATACTTTCTTTATCTAGAAGTTGGATGAATTGACGCGGAACGAAGCGGGAAAAAGCTTGATTGACGAGAAATAGTTCATTAGTAAATTTTAGTCGCTCGGCTTCCGCTTGTTTGCGAGAGGTAATATTTTCTACAAAGCCTTGATAATAAAGAATCCTTCCATCGCTATCCCGGATAGCCCTGGCGTTTTCACTAATCCAAATGACGCTACCATCTCGGCGATAAACCTCTGATTCAAAAGCAGAAACTTCGCCCTGTTGCTGGATTAATTCTAAAAATTGGCAGCGGCGATCGGGATCGATGTAAAATTGATGTTGCAAGTTATTAAGGCTTTCCATCAATTCTTGAGGAGATTTGTAGCCGAAGATTTGGGCAAGAGCAGTATTTACACTAAGATAAAGACCAGTTGGAGAAGTTTGAAAAATGCCCTCAACTGCATTTTCAAAAATGGCGCGATATTTCTGTTCTGCCTTTTTGAGACGATTTTCGTTTTCGTGTAATTTAACGATCAGTGCCGCTTGCTCTTGGTTTAATTTTTCTAGTTGTTGATTTAAAGCAAGTAATTTATCATTTTTTATACTTAATTCTTTATCTTGAAGATAACTGTTAATCGCTTCTTTTACAGTTAAATTTAAGTCTTCCGATTGCCAGGGTTTAGCTATGTAACGATATAACTTAGCGTATTTAATTGCATTACCGACTGCTTCTAAATCTGCTTGTCCCGTGAGCATGATTTTCAGGGTTTTCGGGGAGATGAGATGAACTCGCTTTAACAGGTCGTCGCCTTTCATCCCTGGCATAATATAATCAGATATCACTAAAACTATTTCATATTCTTCCTCTATTAATTCGGCAATTAATTCTAATGCTTCTTCTCCTTCTTCGGCAATTTCGATGACATAATCGTTGCCGATCGCATATTGTAATTCGGTTTTCAAACTTCTCAATACAGTAGGTTCATCATCAACACAAATAATTACTTGTTTGGTCATAAGTTAGCTAAACTAGATTTGATCGTTTCTACTAATTCTGCTTCCGACCAAGGTTTAAACAAGCAGCGATGCAAGTTGGCTTCCGCTTGCGCTCTTTGAATCGCCGATTCATCTGCTTGACCTGTCAGCATAACTTTAATAATCTGGGGAAATTGCTGATGAACTCGAATTAGAAATTCATCCCCTTTCATTCCTGGCATTAACCAATCCGACACCACTAGAATAATGCTAATACCTTCTTCGTGTAATTCATTAATCACTTCTAAAGCTTCATCCGGATCTTCTGCTACTTCATAGTTATAGGTATCGCCAAAAGCTTCTTTTAGCTGTGTCCGCAAGCTTTGCAAAATCACTTTTTCATCATCAACGCATAAAATAACTGGTTTAGGCATTTTTTCACTCCTAATTTGGTTGAATGGGAATAAAGATAGTAAATGTAGTTTGGCCCGGTATGCTTTCTACTTCGATTTTTCCCGAATGTTTTTGAATGATTTTTTTGACAATATCCAACCCTAATCCGCTGCCTTCTCCCGGTGGTTTAGTTGTAAAGAATGGCAGGAATATTTTTGATTTAATTTCTTCGGGAATTCCTTTACCGGTATCGGTAATACTAATCTTAGCTTGTTGTTCGACTTGGCTGACATCGATGGTTAAATTACCTCGATAGTCCATTGCTTGCAAGCTATTGTGAATTAAGTTCGTCCAAACTTGATTAAGTTCGTCTGGATAACATAAAACTAGGGGTAATTCACCATAGGTTTTGCTTACTTTTACGCCGTGTTTAAGTTGATTTTGGTACAAAGTTAAGACGGTTTCGATTCCCTCAGTCAAATTAACTGGAATCATTGCTCCGGAATGGTCTTGACGAGCATAAGTTTTCAGAGCAAAGACTACTTTTGAAGCTCGATCCGTAGCTGTATTAATAGTATTAGTGCCTCGTTTTAATTCGGAAAGTTTATAGGCAATTTCTAATATCTGCAAACTATCAGGTGTTCTTAATAGGGGTATAAAGGCATCGATATCGGTGTAAATACCCATCATTACCAAGCGATCGGCAACACTATCTGGGTTATCGATTCCTAATTCTTCTAAATGGCGTTTTAAAGCTCGCTTAAATTGACGTTCTTCTTTAGTAGATAGGGTAATTTCTTGTTGAAGCGATCGCTGTAATAAAGTTAAGAAATCTTGATTTTGCTGGGGGGAAAGAGAGTGAAAAAGTAGCGGTAATTGTTCTAAAGTTTGACTCAAGAATTTAGCCAAATTTCCGGCTGAAGAACGAATCGCACCTAAAGGCGTGTTAATTTCGTGGGCAATACCCGCAATTAGCTGTCCCAAAGCAGCCATTTTTTCTGATTGAATTAGTTCTTCTTGGGCTGCTTGTAAGCGATCGAGGGCGCTTTTCAGTTCGGCTGTGCGTGCCTCTACTTTAGCTTCTAGAGTGCGGTTATAGTGTTCTAAATTAGAATACAGTCGAGCATTTTCAATAGAAATAGCAGCTTGAGATGATAATATTTTTAATATTTCTAATCTGTCTGGCGTGAATGCTTCTGATGTAAGATTATTTTCTAGATAAAGAATCGCGATCGCTTTCCCTTGTTTTTCAATCGGAGTACACAAAATTGATTTTGGTTGGTGTTGATTAATGTAGGGATCGGCAGTAAAATTCGGATCGTTTACCGCATTATTAATCAACAAAATTTCCGAGGTTCTCCACACGTAATTGAGCGGACTAGCAGGAACGTTATTGCATTCATCAATAGGTCTAAATAGTAAGTCGCAAGCTTGACCGCTTAAACACAAGCTAGCAACGATCGCTTTGTCTTCTTCTAACAAAATGAGAGCGCCTTTAGAAGCTCCGGCATTTTCAATTGCTACGCTCATCAAAGTTGATAACAATTGAGCAAAATTAATTTCCCCTGATAAAGCTTGCGATGCTTTAATTACCGTTGCTAAATCCAGGAGACGGGATGATGCTGTAGTGGTTGAACTGACCGTTTCCCTACTAATACTATTAATTAATTCATTGGGATGAAAGGGTTTTTCTCGATTAATAATAGGTGAGATTAATTTGGTATATCGATTTTCTAAATCCTCAATTTTTGCTTTAGCTCCCCAGCGAGCATAGGCATAGTACGCATTAGTTAGGTAAGCTTGGGCAATTGTCTCTTTACCCCAAGAAAGGTAAAATTTTGCTGCTAGTTCGTTACCGAGCGCTTCTTCGTTAACGTAGTTATTTTCTTTAGCTATAGCGATCGCGTTGTCGTATAAATTCATCGCTTCGAGTAAGTTACCCAAAACTTCATTTCTAGCGGCTTCTACTAACTCGTATTTATGAAGAAAATTATCGGGAGCGCAATCAGCCCACCGACGCATTTTTGCTTGATTATTAGTTACTTTGAGTAGGATGTTTTTTCGCTCAGATGGCTGGGCAAATGAATAAAATGCTAACCGGATCAAAGAATCGTAAAAATAGAAAACAGGTACATCTAAAAGCCCGGTAGCACCATCTAAATATATTTCGGCTTGTTCTGCATTTGCTAAAGCGCGATCGCTAGAGCCAAACAAATAACAAAGTATTGATTTATGTAAGTAAAAGAAATGAAGGCCGGTGCGGTCGTTGGCTTCTAAATGAAGCGGTAATAATTTCTCTTCATTATAAGCTGTTCCCGATAATTCACAAGGATTTTTAGCTTCTCCTAATAAGTTAAGTACTGCCTGTCGATGAATTAAATTCCAGTTCAAAACAGCTTGTTGTTTTAGTTGGGCTAGTGCGTTATTGTAATTGGCGATATCCCGTTCTAATTCGGTAAGTTCCACACCGCTAAAATAAGAATATTGGCTTTTATTCATCGCCGCATAGCTAGCGAATTCCAACTCGCCATTTTCTATGGCGCTTTGATAAGCTTCAATTAACAGCAATAAAGCTTCTCTGATGTGAACTTTCCAGTGCATGGTGAAAGTCGCCACTTGATTGAAGGTTTTACCCTTCATTTCTTTCATATTTAACTTTTCGACTAACCTTAAAGCTAATTGCCCGAATTGATAACCAAATTCTAAATCTTGGCTTACTCCGCATAAAATTACTCCGTAGTTGGCATAGCCAAATGCTGAAATATAAGCGTTGCCATATCGGACAGATAATATAACTTGTTCGCAGACAATTAATGGCAATAGTGTAGGGGCAGCTATGTAAACTGGTGAAAACATACTTGATAAGATCCGCATAGCTGCCAATTTTTCGGGATCTTTCATCAAAGGTAAGTTGATTAAATCATTGATGTTTTTACCCATTAAAGAAGCGGAAGTTTCTGTTAGTTTGGCTTGAATGTCTGAAGCAGTAGGATACTCTGGTATGGATATGCCCAGTTGTGCTAGAAGTTGCAGTCCGATTTCGATCGCTTCCAGTTGCTTTCCCCGTGCCATGCAAGTTTGAATTTTTACTTCGGTAATTTTCGTGCGATCGGCAATGGTGGTTGCTTTCTCCAAAATCACCGCTGCCCATTTTTCCATCTGGGTGAAATCACCGTTAAGATATGCTGCCTCCGCTGCGGACTCGTAAAGCGCCAACGCCAGCTGATACTGAGTTTCCCAACTCTCTGTAGTGAGTAATTTTATACCTACTTGGAAATAATCGATCGCCACTCCATAAGCAGTGGAAGTTTTTGCTTTACTTCCAGCCATTAAATTCAACTTGACTAATTCATTTCTTTCGGCAGGATCGGTGATTAATTCTACTCCCATATTTAACTGATTGACAATATCAAATATCTTCTCTTCCCTTTCTTTGGCCGGGATATTATTTAATAGCAGTTTGCCAATCTTGAGGTGAGTTAACTGTTTTTGCGATTCGGGAATCAAAAAATAAGCAGCTTGCTGCACTCGGTCATGGAAAAATCTGTAAATTGGTGATTGCCGAGCGGATATTGCCGAGCGATCTAATTTTTCTACATTTCCATCTGAATAGTAAAACTTATAAATTTCACCAAGCGGTACAACTAGCCCTTCTTGCAATGCTTTCCACAAATCAGCCGCTGTTTCTGCAAGAGATTTTTCATACACCATTGCCAAGTCTGCCAATTGAAAAGTGTTGCCAATGCAAGCAGCTAATTGTAAAACTTCTTGAGTATTTATCGGTAATTTTTGTAAACAATCGGCCACAAATTCAACAACATCATCGCTGATTACTAACGCTCTCACTTTCTCGATATCGCATTGCCAATAGCGGCAATCGAAATTAAATGCAATTAGCTCGTTTTCATACAACGACTTCAGAAACTGAGTGGCAAAAAAGGGATTTCCTTTGGTTTTATTTTGGACGACTTCCGTTAAAGGCAGCGCCTGTTCTGGCGGACAAGATAGGGTATCGGCAATTAGCGTGTTGAGGGCCGATTGGTGAAGGGGTGCTAAACTAATTTGGTTGAGTATGGCATTTGATTTGCGAAGTTCATCTAATGTAAGCGTTAGGGGATGGGCGGGAAAAACTTCGTTATCTCGATAAGCTCCAATCAGCAACAAATACTGGGTATTGGGATCGCTCATCAGCAATTCGAGCAATTTCAGAGATGCTGAATCTGCCCACTGCAAATCATCTATAAAAATAACGATCGGATGGGATTTGGTAGCAAATACACGGATAAAATTACCAAATAATAAATTAAAGCGATTTTGAGCGGCGCTACCTTCTAGTTGCGGGGCTTTTGGTTGCTTGCCAATCAATAGCTCTAATTCGGGAATCACATCAATAATTACATGACCGTTTTCACCGAGAACTTCTAATATTTTGATTTTCCATTGTTGTACTGATTCAGCACTTTCTGTGAGTAATTGTTGCATTAAGTTTTGAAATGCTTGTACCCATGCTGAAAAAGGAATATCTCGCTTAAATTGAGCGAATTTTCCTTTGATGAAATAACCCTTTTGGCGTACTATTGGTTTGTGAACTTCATTGATCGCAGCTGTTTTACCAATCCCGGAAAAGCCAGCGACTAAGATCGTTTCCGCAGTACCTGCGGCGATCCGATTAAAAGCTGTTAATAAAGTATCGACTTCCGTTTCTCGACCGTAAAGTTTTTCTGGAATGAGAAAGCTTTCGGTGATATCTCTGCTGGCGATCGCAAATCGTTCGATGCTTCCTTTTGCTTGCCATTGCTGCCAACAATTTTCTAGGTCGCAGCGCAATCCAAAAGCACTTTGATAGCGTTCTTCCGCAGTTTTTGCCATCAATTTCATTACGATGTCATCGAGCGGCTGAGGAATGGCTGGATTTAGTTCGATGGGTGGCTTTGGTTGCCTTGCTATGTGACAGTGAACTAACTCCATTACATCGTTAGATTGGAAAGGCAGTTGCCCGGTTAGCAATTCATAAAAAGTTACTCCTAAAGAGTAAAAATCCGTGCGGTAGTCGATGCCCCGATTCATCCTACCAGTTTGTTCCGGAGACATATAAGCAAGAGTACCTTCTAAAACGTTCGGGCTTTGAATTTCTTGATTTTCTCTGGGTAAAAGTGAGGAAATACTAAAATCAATTAATTTAATTTTTTTGGTTTGAGGATTAATTAAAATATTTTGGGGTTTGATATCTTTATGAATAACTCGATTTTTATAGAGGTCTTCCAAAATTCGGACGATTTGAATCGCGATCGTCAAAAATTCTGCTAAGCTTAATTTTTGGCGGTCAGTATATTCAGCCAGAGAAATCCCACCAAAGTCTTCCATAACGAGAGCAAAACCGTTACCGTAGTTTTCTAGGGCGATCGGCTTTACAATTCCCGTTAAATCCAAGTTTTTCGCCAGGGTGTATTGATTCCGCATCTGCACGATTTCGTTGAAAGTCGGATACTGACTTAACAGCAGTTTGATCGCCACTGGTTTTTGGGAAACTTCTTCAAACCCTCGATAAACTTTAGTTCTGGAACCTATGTAGATTTGTTCGGTTAGGCGGTAGCCGGGAATGGTTACTAAAATGTCGCTCATTAAGAATTCCTGCTTGAGTAGGGTACGGGTATTGAATGCACCCGCACGGCAGCAGCTTGTCCCTAGAAAACTCCCATACCGATCTGGCTGATTGAATTATCAGAAGCAAGCTTTCTCAGAATTATAAGCGATCGCTCAACCGATGGAACTGAGAGCGAGGGCTAAGTATACCATTTGACATTTGTTCAGATCTTCTGGTGTAAGAACGTTCCTTTACCAATTCACTTTCACCGCGTCATTCGATTTTAGATTCTAGATTTTAGATTTTAGATTGACTCCGCCTTAAAAAGACCCAGCTTGAAATAAGCGAAAGTTTTTTTGATGATTCCCCTTGAAAGGGGAGGCTTGAAACCCTTTGTTCGGTCAATTTACTGTTTTTTTATAGTTAATTTGTGGATTGATTTAGCGGCGAAGATGAGAAATGATTTTGAGAGATTTTCTCTCATATGAACGCATATATTATAATGAATCGATCGGATGTAGAGCGAATATTAAAATAATTAAAAACTTATGCGATCGCCAAAAAATCAGAAATTAAAAACTCGATATTAGATATGGGTTTTTATTTATCACCCCTTTCCCCGGTTGCCCTTTACCCTTTGCTCCTTTTTATCCTCACCCGTTATTTGTTAGCCAAAATTCGTAAGTTATATGATTCTTATTTGTCCTGGCATCCACGATCGCGATTTGACAGATAGCTTTCTGGCACAATTAAAATACCAAGCATCAAGTAATGATTTAAACGAGTTGCGATCGGAAAGCATCGTCGTATTTCCCGCTGACGAGTTCCCAGCATACTCGGCTTTTCACATTTGGCGGTTTTTAGAAGAAGTTGGTATTCATCCTGTCGATCGCGAAAAATCAGCCGTACCCCTCGTATTGATTTGTTTTAGTGCAGGAGTGGTGGGTGGAATCGGAGTAGCTTGGATGTGGCAGACTTTAGGAGGTAAAGTAAAAGCATTGATTGCTTTGGATGGATGGGGCGTACCTTTAATCGGTAATTTTCCCATTCATCGCATCAGTCACGATTATTTTACGCACTGGAGTTCTGGTTTATTGGGAACTGGAGAAGATAATTTTTATGCCGATCCCCCAGTACCCCATTTAGAACTTTGGCGAGATCCCACTAATACCCCTGGCTGCTGGATAAACTCGGAGTTTGGCACATGCGATCGGCGATTTCCTCTCACAGCTGCCCAGTTTTTGACTATGCTGTTAGAGGGATATCAAAGGTGAAGTGGGAAAGAAGAACGTTTGCTACTCGCTGCTCACCCATCACCTGTCACCTCATTGTTGCCTATGTTGCCAACTGACCCTTCTGCTGCTTCCGGTAGCGGATTTCGCGCCCTGTTTAAAAATCAACCCTTCATGATACTGTGGAGCGGCCAGATATTGTCCCAGATCGCGGATAAGGTCTTTTTAATTTTGTTGATTAGCTTGGTGGCGAATTATCGAGTTCCAGATATTTTGCTCAACTCGGAATTGATGCGGAACTCTCAATCACCGAATGCCTTGCTTAATTCGATCGTGATGATTGCCAATACGGTACCGGCAATTTTGTTTGGCGTGGCGGCTGGCATTTTTGTCGATCGCTTTGACAAGCGGCAAATCATGTGGATCACCAATTTGATGCGAGGATTGTTAACCATAGCCCTTGCCTTACTGCCCAAGCAATTTGGTATTTTGTTAGCGATCGCGTTTTTGGAATCGATCCTCACCCAATTTTTTGCCCCCGCAGAACAAGCGGCAATTCCCCTATTAGTGCCGCGAGAGAGGTTGATGTCAGCCAATGCTCTTTTTACCACTACCATGATGGGTTCTTTGATCGTAGGGTTTATCGTCGGAAAACCTTTGATTAGTTTGGCTACCACTCTAGGGGGAAATTACGGGCCAGAATTAGCAGTCGGTGGATTGTACGTGTTGGCAGCAATGCTACTTTACGGAATTCCAGTTAAAGAAAAGATCGCACCTACCACTTGGTTTGCGATCGACCCTTTGGAAGATTTCAAAGTCGGAATGCGCTACGTCATGCAAGACCGCTTGGTATATAACGCGATGGTGCAATTGACCATTCTTTACTCGGTATTCGCGGCTTTAACCGTTTTATCGATTAATATGGCTCAAGAAATTGGCTTGAATCAAGACGAGTTTGGTTTTTTACTAGCAGCAGCCGGAGTGGGACTGGTATTTGGGGCCGGACTGTTGGGGCACTGGGGCGATCGCTTCCATCACAAGCCCTTACCCTTAATCGGTTTTATGAGTATGGCTTTTGTATTAGCTGTATTTACTTATGCCGATCGCCTGTGGTTAGGTTTAGCACTCAGCGTATTATTGGGAATCGGTGCTTCCCTAGTGGGAGTCCCCATGCAAACCCTCATTCAGCGACAAACACCAGAATCAATGCGCGGCAAGGTGTTTGGTTTTCAGAATAATATAGTAAATATTGCCCTCAGCTTACCCCTGGTAATCGCAGGGCTGTTAACTGCTAAATTCGGACTCCAGATGGTTCTCATCGGTATGAGCATTATAGTTAGCGCCGTCGCAGTCTGGGCGTGGCGAAGTACTCGCGACGTATTGCAAGATCTGATTTAGCAATATCACAAACACGCATAATTAAATTTCTTCTCTTAAGATTTCATATCACAATTAAAGTGTGATACGAAATACTAAAGTATTATTAAATACAAAATTTTTCGATCCAAATTACCTACCGAATTGCGAGGTGTCTGCCCCGTGTCTTCCCAAACCATGTCTCAAAGCATATCCAATAGTGGAGGAGAAATCTGCTCTACTCAGTCGGTAAGGCGTGCAACAGGAGCTTTTGCCCTGCTTGACAGTTTAAAGCGTCATGGTGTCAAGCATATTTTCGGTTACCCAGGTGGTGCAATTCTGCCCATCTACGATGAAGTTTACCGGACAGAAGCAGCCGGAGATATCCAGCATATCCTGGTCAGGCACGAGCAAGGAGCCGCTCATGCCGCTGATGGCTATGCCCGCGCTACTGGTAAAGTGGGAGTTTGTTTCGGGACTTCTGGCCCTGGCGCGACTAACTTGGTAACGGGTATTGCTACCGCTCACATGGATTCTATTCCTTTAGTGGTGATAACAGGCCAAGTTCCTCGTCCGGCGATCGGTACCGATGCCTTTCAGGAAACGGATATTTACGGGATCACGCTGCCGATCGTGAAGCACTCTTATGTGGTGCGCGATCCCAGAGACATGGCGCGAATCGTGGCAGAAGCGTTTCACATTGCTAGCACTGGTCGTCCTGGCCCAGTGTTGATCGACATTCCCAAGGATGTGGGATTAGAAGAATTTGATTATGTACCGGTGGAACCGGGTTCGGTTAAAATACCCGGTTATCGTCCGACTGTGAAAGGCAATCCCCGCCAAGTTAACCAAGCAATTAATTTGATTCGAGAAAGCCATCGCCCTTTAATGTACGTCGGTGGTGGCGCGATCGCATCCGGTGCTCACGCCGAAATTCACGAATTAGCAGAACTTTTCCAAATTCCCGTCACTACAACTTTGATGGGTAAGGGTGCTTTTGATGAAAATCACCCCCTAGCAGTGGGAATGTTGGGAATGCACGGCACAGCTTATGCTAACTTTTCGGTGACGGAGTGCGATTTGCTGATTGCTATAGGTGCGCGTTTTGACGACCGAGTAACTGGAAAGCTGGATGAATTTGCCTCCCGCGCTAAGGTGATCCACATCGATATTGACCCGGCAGAAGTAGGTAAAAATCGCGCCCCCGAAGTGCCAATTGTCGGTGATGTGCGGCAAGTGTTGATGGATATACTGCGCCGTTGTCATGAATTGGGAGTTTCTGGAGAATCAACTCAAACGAAGGAATGGTTGAAAAGGATCGATCGCTGGCGAGAAGATTATCCTTTAGTTGTGCCTCAATATCCCAATGTGCTGTCTCCTCAAGAAGTGATTGCCGAGTTGGGACGACAAGCGCCGCAAGCTTATTTCACCACTGATGTGGGACAACACCAAATGTGGTCAGCCCAATTCCTGAAAAATGGCCCCCGTCGCTGGATTTCCAGTGCTGGTTTAGGCACGATGGGTTTTGGAATGCCTGCCGCAATGGGTGCGAAAGTTGCAGTACCAGATCAAGAGGTAATCTGCGTAGCTGGCGACGCTAGTATCCAAATGAATATTCAAGAATTGGGTACTTTAGCACAATATGGCATCCATGTCAAGACCGTGATTGTGAATAACGGTTGGCAAGGCATGGTGCGCCAGTGGCAAGAAGCTTTCTATGATGGCAATTACTCTTGCTCTAACATGGAAGTGGGAATGCCCGACTTCGTGAAGCTGGCAGAAGCTTATGGAGTGAAGGGCATCATGGTTTGCCATCGGGATGAGTTGAAAGATGCGATCGCCCAAATGCTAGCCCACAAAGGTGCAGTTTTGATGGATGTTCGCGTGAAGCGAGATGAAAACTGCTATCCGATGGTAGCGCCCGGTAAGAGCAACGCCCAAATGATCGGTTTACCAGAACGAAAAAATTTGGAAAAAGCCACCGAGTTAGTTTACTGTACTAATTGCGGTGCGAAGAATGTTGCTAGCAATAATTTCTGTCCGGAATGCGGCACGAAAATTTAGTTAGTGCTGAGTGTTAATTGAACAATTGAGATATTAGTTTTGGTTTGGAAAGACGCGCGATCGCGTCTCTTTTTTTTTGTTACAGCGGTGCGTACTGGTATAGTTACAAATTATAGCAACCGTCAAGGCGGTTAAGGCATGATTAATTGCACCAAACTTTCACTCCTAGCCCCTAGCCCCTTGCTCCTAGCCCCTTGCTCCTAGCCCCTTGCTATAAAATAACGTGAGTTCGACGAACTCACGTTGAACTCAATAAAAAATGTTTTAAGGCGATCGGTGAGATTAGTAGCTTCGGTGAATAATTGCAATAGAGTAATGTACTTGCATCCGACACTATGAGCGATCCAGAAAAACTTATGCGAGTCGTTGTAAATTTGGCTTTCATACCCCGAAGCTTGAGCAATTTTAGGCAGAATTCTTCACAAAGTCTGATGCTCGTTATAAAGCGTTGCCGCTCCTTCCCAATGATTCGAGCTTAAAGAAAAAGGTAAGGTGATAATTGTATAACTTTGTTCAAAAATATGTTGCAGTAAGTAGTGATGAAGCAAAGCCGGGAAACTTGCAAATCTATAGCCTCCAAGAAATTGCTCGATTCCTTGGGGATTTGGATGAATAGTAATCTGGCTTGCCCCCACTTGCTCGAATTTGAATAGTATATCCATTATTTGCTTTTTTTGAACTACAGAAGTATAGGTTTACTACAAACTAATAAAACGTGAGATGATGTAATAATAATTACACCAAAGCTTCTATTTTCGTGAGTAACTATCCAGTTATTCTCATTCCCGATGCGATTGTGCAAGCTCAAGTAGCAATGCCTTACGTGCCGCCATTTGTCGATCCGAAAGTTATTTGCCCGCTTTATGGAACACCCCCTCGATCTCGCAATCATCATTCCCGAACTCGTCAAGTATGGAGGAGCAGAACGAGTTGTCATCGAGTGCCTCGCTCGTTGGCAACACCACCATCGCATTACACTTTATGCCACGTCCATCAACGATCGGGTCGTGCGCGAGTTTTGCCCAGAGACTCGCTTCAAATTTGTGCAACTTTCACCTTACTTTCAAGGGGATCATGCGTTCTTCTTGAACGGCACCTTGCTGCCCAAACTGTGGCAACAGGAAATCGGTACCCATGACATTTACCATACTCATCTTTGGCCTTGTCATCTGATTGACCGACACCCGATGGTCTGGTATCCGCACGAACCCCCGCGTATGCTGGAAGATTTGCGGCTGAGTCAGCTTCCCAATGACTCGATTACGTCTGATGTGTGGAAGGTTCACGTTTACCCGAAGTTCACCTACGATGATGTTCCATCGCGGGTTTACGAAGCAACGATGAACGCACTAGGAATGTTTGACAAGCTGGGCAATCCAGACCGCATAGTTGCGAACAGTTACTATGTTGCTCAGTATTTGTCACAGGTTTATGGACGAATCGTTGCAGACGTAGTTTACCCAGGTGTTGTATGTGCCAACCAGATCGTTGAGCTTTCGCCGAATGTTCAATTCCTCACCGTTGGTCAACTCTGGCCACACAAACGAGTGAAGATGATTATTGAGGCACTGGCGATGATACCGGATGCACGACTGGTGATTGTCGGAGATGGCCCTGAACGTCAGAAACTTGAACGAATAGCTGTTTCCCTGGGGATCGGAGATCGCGTTTGTTTCAAGCAGGGACTATCTGAAGCACAGTTGAAAGCGGAGTACAATGCCTGTCGTGCAGTTGTTTTCGCGGCAGCACGCGAACCATTCGGCATTGTTCCTCTAGAAGCATTGGCTTATGGCCGTCCCTTGATTGCGGTGAATGAAGGAGGATATACAGAGGTTGTCGATCCTCAATGTGCGATACTGGTGTCGCCGCGTCCTCAAGAACTGGCTGATAAAATGAACCTGCTGGCGCGTGATATTGATTTAGCTAGAGCGATGGGTGAAGCTGGTTGGAGAAAAGCCCAGCAATATAGCTGGAATAACTCGGCGCATCAGCTAATTAAAATTATTGAGTCTACGTTTAATACTTATCCACAGGAATACAAGCAGGGGGATGATGAAACTGCGGCACTTTGTCCGCTGCTCGGAGTCCAATATTATTGCTGGTATGGAGATGGATCTGGCAATCTTCATTGGAACGACAATTTGGAATTCGGATCTGTTGATGATATGCCCGAAATCGGGTTTTATTCGTCGCTAGATGGTGATGCCCTGAAATATCATTTTGAATTGATGGAGCGCCATAGCATAGACTTTCTGGTTGCCAACCTGCATATTGATTCAAACGGTGTGAACGAGCATGAGTTGGCTGGACTGATTCGGATGTTTCATGTTGCGGAACTAACCAGATCCCAAATCCGTATTGCAATTCAACTGTGTTTCTACGATCCTTCCCATGATGGATTAGAGCGGGCGATCGCCACCATCAGGGATCTGTCAAACTCACCGCACTATTTCAGGTTCAAATCCCAACCAGTGATGTTCTTATTCTGGACTGGCGTTTGGGACGGACAACGAACTGAAATCGACTATTTGAAAGCAGCGACTGATGGATTTTTGCGAATTGCTTGTAGTTTGAGGTTGCCTTCAGATACGGAATCTTTGTATCTCACCTTTGGGCTATTTGATTCGTGGGCACTTTTTTCACCTCTGGAAGTAGCATCGTCTGAGAATTGGCAGAGTGTTTGGGCAGAGGCATATCGGCGATCGGATTGTAGCAACAAGGGAATTAGAACGGTAACAGTCAGCCCAGGTTATGACGATCGCCATCTAACCGATATTCGCAGGAGCAACAATCGATTTCGTTGTGTTGACCGAAATCAGGGAAAAACTCTCCATAGCATGACAGAGTTTGTGCTTCGTCAATCTGTGATGCCTCAGCTGGTGCTTGTATCGACATTTAATGAATACCATGAAAACAGCCATATCGAGCCAACTAAAAGGTATGGATCGCAATATATAGAAGCAATCAAAGATTTTGGACAAGCTTTGCGAACAAGATGGATGTGAGTAAATAATTCGTAATTCGTAATTAAAAATTCTCTAGTTGTTCATCAATTAATAATTAATTCAATGGCAGAAACCAAGCGTTATTTTGTTCTGAGTTCTCCGAGGTCAGGGACACATATGCTGCGGACGAGTCTGGACAATCATCCTCAAGTTGTATGTATGACTGAGATGTTCAATCCTGACTATACTGAGGGAAAGTATGACTTTACGCCGGAAACACCAGCTGCCGAGATTCTTGCTAACTATATCTTCACTCCAGAAAATATGATGCACCCTTGCGTCGGGTTTCTATTACACCGTTGTGGGGCAAAGTTCGGTAGCTGGCCGGATCTTTGGTCGCTTCTCGAACAGGACAAGCATCTAGCTGTGATCAGTCTCCGCCGCCAGAATCTGTTGCGTCGTTATCTCTCTGTTCAGTTGATGAAGAATCAGGATCTCGAAGGGAATCCGCCAGCACCACTCCACTTTGACAAGGATCTACTGATCCGCGACTTCCAGAAGCAGGAGGCTAAGATTGCCGAGTTTGATGCCAGATTCTCTGACCATCCGCTTATAACTGTTACCTATGAGGATTTGTGCGATCGCTACACAGAGACTATGGGCTGCATTCAATCGTTTCTTAATCTCACACCATTCAATCTTGAACCTGGAACTAAGAAGCGGGCAACCCCAGCATTGGCAGAGATAGTTGCCAATTATACGGAACTCAAACGCGAATTTGCCGACACTAAGTGGTTCAGTTTCTTTGAAATGTATCCCTGTCATCATCACACCTAGATTCATCATCAATGCACGTACATAGGGAATACAATTCCAGCTTACCATCAGTAATATTTAATATTTGAGAATCAACAAGCAGTCAATGACCAAGAATCAGAAGAATTAGCAGTAAAATCACCCAAAGAAATTACCATAACTTATGGTTATTTTCGCGACCACAGACCAGATTTAAAACTTGCTTATAACTATGATAACGCGCTATTCTCTTTGATTAATAGCGCTCTGTTACTATGCCAAAAATTTTATCCCTATTTTGTCACTCTCAGGGAAGAAAAACTAATTTTAACGTGAGTTCGACGGACTAGAAAAAGACGCAAGAAAAGCTGAGACTGGATTTGAAGCATTTCGAGGTCTCAGGGAAGGTGACAGGCATCGCTTTGAATGAAAAATGCCTGCTTAATCTAATTTCCAGTTAAGCAGGCAGGATATATAATGAGCTGTAGATCGGTAGCAGCAAAAAATAAATCTTTAAAGCAAATAAAATGAGATAGAAGCTTTTTCCTTCTCTTTTAATCTCCGATACTTGCTATCTAGGGGTTAGTTTGCTGTTAATTTATCCTAATACTTCCTAGCGATGTATGGAAATAGAAATCTGTAAAAGTCACACAATCTTTATAAAACTTAGTTACTAATAAAGTTTTTGTGAATTGGGTAGTGGGTAAGGAACAGAAACCCGGTTTCTTCAAGCAACCGGGTTTCTAGCTTCACAAATATGGCAAACTGGGCAGTATTGTCCTACCAGATATTACCAATTACCAACATTAATTCTGATGGTAATCTTGAATTGCCTTTACATCCAGTGGTGAAGATTGCAAACGTCCAATGGCAGCCGCAGTTGCTTGCGCCCCAGCAATAGTGGTAATCACGGGCACTTTATAAGAGAGGGCGGTACGACGTAACAAACGGGCGTCAGTGGCGGCTTCTTCGCCAGAAGGGGTGTTAAGAATGAGTTGAATTTTCTCATTTTTAATTGCGTCAACGACGTGAGGACGCCCTTCATGAACTTTCAGCACCAAATCTACATTTAAACCGTTTTCTTTCAAGACGCGACGAGTGCCGTCTGTCGCCATAATATTGAAGCCTAAATTCATTAGTTGTTTGACGACTGGCACGACGGCTATTTTATCGCGATCGTTCATGGAAACAAAGACGGTTCCCGATAAGGGTAAACGCACATTTGCTGCTAATGATGCTTTGGTAAATGCCTTACCAAAATCCGTATCGATGCCCATTACTTCACCAGTAGAACGCATTTCCGGGCCAAGTAAGGTATCTGTATTGGGGAATTTATCAAAGGGCAATACAGCTTCTTTGACGGCGATATGGCGGGGGAGGATTTCTTGGGTTAATCCCAATTCATCTAAAGTTTTACCCGACATAATTAAAGAAGCCATTTTTGCTAAAGGTACGCCAATTGCTTTGGAAACAAATGGCACGGTGCGGGATGCTCTGGGGTTAGCTTCTAAGATGTAAACTTGGGGTGAGTAACCGTGGGCACCAGAAATGGCGTATTGCACGTTCATCAAACCAATGACGTTGAGAGATTTTGCTAAACGGATGGTTTGATCGCGAATGACATCTAAAACGGCGGGGGATAGAGAAGTGGTGGGGAGGGTACAAGCGGAGTCGCCGGAGTGAATACCTGCTTGTTCGATGTGTTCCATGATGCCACCGATTACTACTTTACCAGTGGCATCTGCGATCGCATCCACGTCAACTTCGATCGCATTTTCCAAGAACTTATCAATTAACACTGGTTTGTCAGGTTCTACCTGTACCGCCATAGTCATGTAACGTTCCAAATCTCGATCCGAGTAGACGATTTCCATCGCCCGTCCGCCTAAAACGTAGCTAGGACGTACTACTACCGGATAACCGATGCGTCGTGCAATGGTGAGTGCTTCTTCTTCCGAACGTGCAATACCATTTGGTGCAGTTAAAAGTTTCAATTTATGAACGATTTCATCAAATCGTTCCCTGTCTTCAGCAATGTCGATCGAATCGGGGGAAGTTCCCCAAATTTTTGTACCCAATTCTGGATGTTTAGTGAGGAATTCTTGGAGAGGAACTGCTAATTTTAAGGGAGTTTGACCGCCAAATTGGATGATAATACCAACAGGTTTTTCCGTCTCGATAATATTGAGAACATCTTCCTTAGTTAGGGGTTCAAAATAAAGGCGATCGCTCGTATCATAGTCAGTGGAAACTGTTTCTGGATTTGAGTTTACCATAATTGTTTCAAATCCGCCTGCTCGCAACGCATAGGAAGCATGGCAGCAACAATAATCGAACTCAATCCCCTGACCGATCCGATTCGGGCCTCCTCCCAAAATCATCACTTTTTGTTTATCAGATGGTCTGACTTCCGATTCGCTATTATCGATCGCACTTCCGTTTTCACCATGATCCGCAGCCACTACTGATTGACCTAATTCATAAGCGGAATAGTGATAAGGAGTAAATGCTTCAAATTCAGCCGCACAGGTATCAACTGTTTTGTAAACTGGTACGACTCCTAAACTTTGGCGATAGGCACGAACTTCATCTTCCGTGGTTTTAGTAGCAAAAGCAATTTGGCGATCGCTAAATCCTAATTGCTTAACTGCCAATAACTTTTCTTTGCTAATTTCGTTGAGAGGAGTACGTTTAAGCAATTTCTCAGTTTCCAGCAATTCCTGCACTTTATCCAAAAACCAAGGGTCGATTCCTGTTAATTCGTAGATATCTTCTACCGTCATTCCCATCAGCATGGCGTGGCGGAGAGTGAAAATTCTCTCTGGATTTGGTGTACGTAATAAAGCACGAATTTGTTCTAGGGAAGGTAATTTTTCGGCTTTATCGCAACCCCAACCAGCCCGACCAGTTTCCAAACTTCTTAATGCTTTTTGGAAAGATTCTTGGAATGTACGACCGATCGCCATTGCTTCTCCTACCGATTTCATTTGGGTAGTTAAAGTGGCTGGCGTGCCGGGAAATTTTTCAAATGCAAAGCGAGGAATTTTAGTTACTACATAATCAATGGTTGGCTCAAATGAAGCGGGAGTTTTCTTAGTGATATCATTACTAATTTCATCGAGAGTGTAACCGACAGCTAGTTTAGCGGCAAATTTAGCGATCGGGAAACCAGTAGCTTTAGAAGCTAATGCAGAGGAACGAGAAACGCGGGGGTTCATTTCAATAACGATTACGTCTCCGTTCACCGGATTAACGGCAAATTGAATATTAGAACCACCAGTTTCGACGCCGATTTCCCGGATAATTTTGATCGACGCATCTCTCAGGCGTTGATATTCTTTATCGGTTAAAGTTTGGGCTGGTGCAACGGTAATCGAGTCACCTGTGTGAATGCCCATCGGGTCGATGTTTTCGATCGAACAGATAATCACGACGTTATCTGCTAGGTCTCGCATTACTTCTAATTCATATTCTTTCCAGCCCAAAAGAGATTTTTCGATCAAAATTTGGGAAACCGGGCTAGCATCTATCCCAACTTGAGCCATTTCTTCAAATTCTTCTTGGTTGTAGGCGATGCCGCCACCCGTACCTCCCATCGTAAAGGCTGGGCGAATAATTAAAGGATAAGAACCAATTTTGTGGGCAATTTCTTTTGCTTCGTTGAGGTTGCAGGCGATACCAGAAGGACAAACAGCAACGCCGATTTTTTCCATTGCTTCTTTAAATAATTGGCGGTCTTCGGCTTTTTCGATCGCGTCTAGTTTGGCACCGATTAATTCTACGCCGTAGCGTTCTAAAACTCCATTTTTCGATAAGGCTACGGCTAAATTGAGTGCTGTTTGACCGCCCATTGTGGGTAGCAAAGCATCGGGGCGTTCTTTGGCGATCACTTTTTCGACCATTTCCGGTGTCAACGGCTCAATATATGTGCGGTCTGCCGTTTCTGGGTCGGTCATGATGGTGGCTGGGTTGGAGTTTACCAACACCACCTCGTAGCCTTCACTGCGGAGTGCTTTGCAAGCCTGAGTACCAGAATAGTCAAATTCACAGGCTTGGCCAATTACAATTGGGCCGGAGCCCAACAGCAGGATTTTGCGGAGGTCATTGCGACGAGGCATATTTCTGGGTTTTGAGTACGAGTATGTAAATCCCAACCATTGTAAAGAATTTCACCCAGATAGTAGTGGTTTACTTTATGGGAGTTTTACAATTTTGATGACAAATTGAAACATTGTGTAGAGATAAAGCATGAGTTGCCCCTAAAGTAGTAATCGTGGGTGACTTTTGACAAATTTAAATCGCAAAGTAGTAGTCTTTTTGGTTAAATTTCTGTAAAAAGAAGAAGAAAAAGTTAAGGTTCTAGTCTATGCACTTTTTGCATTTAGGCTTTCAGAAAGAATTTTTTTGGCGTCAGGAGTCAGAATTTAGAAGTAATTCTGCAAAGTTAGCTACTAAATTGGTACTAGAAGGCAATTTGTCTTGGAAAAAAGATTTTTCTGACTTCAGGGTTCTCGATTTTGACTTTTATAGCGGTTTTTTGCCATTAATAGGAGATGGGATATGTTGAATCTGGAGGGTTTTATCTCTAGCGATCGGATGTTCGCGCCCCCCCATCCTTTAGCAGAAAACTTGATGCGTCACTTACCGGATGTGCAAGTAGCATCTAGTGAGGAAGTGCGAGAAATTCAGTTACGCGATCGCATTCCCGGTTTGGTGAAACGGTTGATTCCTCTCAATCCTCTCACGGCATGGGAATATTGGTGGTGCGTTCCGGGTCGGATTTTGTTACCGGAAGACATGGAATTATTAAATAACGATCGCAACCGAGTTGAAGAGATCCTCTCTCAATTGGTTTGGTTATTGGGGGGACACTGCTTTAGCGATCGTACTCCGATGGATGGTGACTCATCCCCTTTGGATGATTGGCAGCAAGTACTGGCGTTTGTAGAAGCAACCGGAGTTAAACCAGATTTACTTGATATTGATTTTTTCCCAACTGCGATCGAACCTCGTCCGTTGTTTCCCTCTTCTAATATGAGTGACGAAATTACAGAGGATAACGAGAATTGGGAAAACTATGTTGCGATCGAACCCGGACACTGGCATATTGAGTTTTTTCAACTAGAACCGATCGAGGGAGGATTTGCGATCGTCCAACCAAAACAACTATGCAGTTGTCAAATTTGGACTGGTAAGCCATTCATCAAAAACGTGAAAACCGGAGAAACCATCACCCGCTATGACTTATGGGTTTCTTGTCCTCACGATCTGATTAGCCCCCTCGGTTATCACTATTAACCTGATTTCTGAATCCCAGAAAAATATCAGTAATTAGGTTAAAAAAAATAGGATAATAGCTATTTATTAGCCGACTGAATTAAACACCAGGTTTTTTATAAACTTATTTCACATTTGGAGAATAACTATGGCAGTCAATACTCCACTAAAACAAAACACCTTGAGCGATTGGGCTTATTTAGCAGTAGAAAAACACTTTCACAAATCAATTAAACATGAAGTAGATGTAATTGAAGACAAAGACCCGGAAGCCTTACACCAAATGCGGGTGGGAATGCGTCGCCTGCGTACTGCTGTCACCGGTTTTGCACCCGCTTTAGATTTGCCAAAAGAAGCGCAAGAAAAAAACATCGGTAAAATCGCTCGCACTCTCGGTGAATTACGAGATTTAGACGTGCTACAAGAAGCGCTAAAAAACGATTACCAACCAGCTTTGCCAAAATCAGAGCAAGCAGCGATCGAAACGGCATTAGATTATTTAACAACTCAACGTCAAAAAGCTTATAAAAAAGTCAAATCAACTTTAGAAAAATCTCCTTATCAAGATTTTAAACAGGCCGTGCAAAGTTGGTTAAAAAATCCCACTTATCGCTTGATGGGACAAATCCCTATTGTGGCAGTACTACCAGATTTACTTCTACCTCAAATCAGCAATTTATTACTTCACCCTGCTTGGTTAGTGGGGACGCAATCCGAGGCAGGAGAAATTTATACTTTAGATGAATTGAGTAAAAAAGATATTGAAAAAGAACTATCTATTCACGGAGAAAACCTTCATAAATTGCGAAAACAAACTAAGCGAGTTCGCTATCAAATGGAGCTATTCGCTGATTTTTATGGCTCTACTTATGCTGCTTATTTAAAAGACATGAAAGCAGTCCAAGAAGTTTTAGGCCAAATCCAAGATAGCGTTGTTTTAGCTGAGTTTCTAGCCAAAGCAACCGGGAGTGGAAGCAACAGTTTACCTCCTAAATTTGCCAAAAAATTGGCTCAAAATCGCTACGAAGCATGGCAAAAATGGCAAATTCTTCAAAAACGATATTTAAATACATCAATTCGCCAATCTTTCCGTTCCGAACTTTTGCGCCCAAAAACAGTAACGAATAATGGCTTTGATTCTAAAAATGGGGTTAAAAGTTATTGAAGAAGGAGTCAAAAAAATTCAAAATTCAAAATTCAAAATTCAAAATGATAAACCCCATGTCTAAAGCCAGGGGCTTGGATAATGTTACTATGTTTTTTCTTTTCCATTAATAAATTAAGAGGCTTGTATCCTTAATTTATTAATTCAAAATTATTTCAGAAATTTTGAATGCAAGCATTTTGAATTTTGAATTAAAAAAATGGTCAGGAGTCAGAATTAAGAATTGAGAATTCAGAATATTTTTTTTATTTCAGATTTTGTAGGGGAGAAGCATTCGGGCGACTATCTATGATAAAAATCGACAATTGATATATCCGAATGCTTCGCCCCTACACATTACTTAACTATAATTAACAAAATATTAAATTGGTTTAAACTTAGTCAAATTTTCTTCGTCATTTTCCCAATTAAGCGGATTTTCAATGATGTAGCGTCTGATATTATTGTACGCTTGTTCATTACGAATAATTTCTTCATAATAATTCCGTTGCCAAATTGTACCAGAATTGCGCGTGAAGCGATTAACTCGGCGGGTGCTTACAGACTTAAAATTTTGCAAAATTGAACCCAAAGAACCTGGTGTAGTACCTTTGGGTACAGGTGGTTGAGAGTCTGTTTGATTTGTTAGTAATTGGTTATTTGCAATATTATTTTGAGGTTCGCCGATCGCAATAATACCATGTACGTGATTAGGCATAATTACAAAAGCATCTAGTTCGATAAAGGAAAAGTGATGAGGTAAATTATGCCAAACTGCTTCAACGGTTGCGCCTGCAATATTTAATTGCATAATTCCGTTAATAATTTTGCCGAATAAACATCGCCTTTTGTGACAGCAAATGGTGAAATAATACGCACCTGCCTAAGAATAGTCATATCCTTGAAGGCGAATTGAACGGCGATGATGAATATCCGGATAATAAGTCATAGGGAACTACATCGACTCTAACCTTTGACGTAATTTGCTACTTAAGGTATCAATTACCGTGACAACTACTAACAGTACTAACATCATGGTAGTTGCTTTTGTATATTCAAAACCTCGGATATAGTTGACCAGTTCAAATCCGATTCCGCCAGCACCAACTACACCGAGTACGGAGGCGGCGCGAATATTGTATTCAAACATATATAATGTGTAGCCTAATCCAAGCGGTAATACTTGCGGTAGAACTCCATATTGAGCAATTTGTAGCCAAGAAGCACCGCACACTTTTAAAGATTCTAGGGAACGAGAATCGACGGATTCAATTGCTTCTTGATAAAATTTTCCTAGATAACCAATTGTATATATTCCTAGTGCTAAAGTTCCGGCTGGCGCACCTAATCCGGTAGCTGCTACAAATAATAATCCCAGTACAATTGAGGGAACGGAACGAACGGCGTTTTGTAGGAAGTTGGCAATTAATCGCAGCCAACTAGGGGCTAAGTTACGGGCAGATAATATGGCAATTGGTAAGGAAAGGATAGCGCCGATTGTGGTTCCCCATAGGGACATTTGAATGGTTTCGATTAATCTGATGATCGCTATATCGATGATTTCTAAATTTGGTGGCCATAATCTTGATACAAAGTCAATAATGTAAGGCCAACTGGTTTTTAGTAATTGAATATCGACTTTTAAGCCTTGTAATGCCCAAGCGTAGATTAGAATTACACCTAATAAAATTAGTAGGCGAGTTATCCAGGAGTGGCGTTTGTAGAAAACTTTCAAGTTTTTCATGCTAAATTTTAAAATCTCAGATGAATATTGATTTGTATTAGTTTTTTATTCAAAAGTTTCTTAAAAAGTGGCAAGGGATAATTTTAACCACAGATGAAACACAGATGAACACAGATGAACACAGATAATTTTTGATGGTTGTTACAGGTAGGACTGAAGTCTTCACTACAAACTATTTTTTTAGTTTAGTTGGGCAAATTGTGATTCTAGGTTGTGACAAGTTCCATCGTAAATAATGCGACCTGTATCTACAAGGATGGCGCGTTTGGCATAGGTGGCGGCCATTGCTAAGTCGTGCAATACTACTACGATCGTCATGCCTTGTTGGGAGTGCAAATCTGCTAAGATATCCATGACTTGCTTGGCTGCCATGACATCTAAGCCGCTGGTGGGTTCGTCGGCTAGTAGGATTTGCGGATTTTGGATGAGGGCACGGGCTATAGCAACTCTTTGTTGTTGTCCGCCGCTGAGTTGTCCGGTTTTTTGATAAGCTTGGTCTTTCAAGCCCAGTCGATCGAGTAAACTGAAGGCTAAACGTCGATCGCTTTTGGGAAATCCCCACAAGGTTTGCCAAGCGGGTAAACTTCCCAATTTTCCGCACAATACATTTTCGATCGCAGATAGTTGGCGAATTAATCCACCTCCCTGAAATAACATCCCAACTTCCTGGCGAGAACTTCCCTGCTGATGACCTGCTACTCCATTAATGCGAATAATTCCTTGCTGTAAAGGCACTAAACCAACCATTGCACGTAACAAGGTGGATTTACCCGCACCGTTTAGTCCTAGCAAGGCAACAAATTCACCAGCTTGGATATTACAGCTAATGCCGTTCAAAATCGAACGGTTGAGAGAGGCTACGTAGGGAGTTTGGATGTTTTCGCATTTAATGGCAGACTGGGAAAAGTCTGAAGTCTGAAGCTGGAAGTTTGAAAACCGATCGATCATTTTTTGTTACCAACTATCGCCTGGACAATCTGACCTCTCCCCCAACCCCTCTCCTGCAAGGAGATGGGAGTAATACTCCTCCCTTCCCAACCCCCCCTTAAAAAGGGGGGCAGGGGGGATCGGGAAGGGGGTCGGGGGGTTAGGTCTCTCTCTCCTTCATCCTTCATCCTTTCTAAGGTTCGATGCCAGCACGTTGCAGCGCATCCCGCATTGGCTGTAAGTGAGTACTATGGTTAACTCTCACCAATTCGGTTGAATTGTACAAATCTTTTAATAATTGATTGTTGGCTGGCTGATTTAATTTCATCATAGAAGTGATGATTCTTTCCCGCATAGCTGCCGGAACATCATCGTCGATCGCCACACCGTGAGCGGGTACGTTATTAATAGCGTAGAGAACTCTTAACCGATTTCCTTCTGCGGCGGTAATGTACGGAGGCTTCAGAGCATATTCGGATACGGCAGCTACATCAGCTTGACCGCGCAATACGGCTTGCAGCGCTCCACTATAATTATTGCCGTAAGATATTTGGCCGAAGAAACCGTTTAAGCGATCGCGATTTGGCACCAGTCCCAATTTTACCAATTCACCCACTGGGAAAATAAACCCGCTACCAGAAGTGGGAGAAGTAAACGCCATTCTCTTACCCCGCAACTGTTGCAGCGTTTGAGGATTGGAGCCGCTTTTCAAGGAACTGTTGGTTGGTACTACGAACACCGATCGATAAGTATGTCTGCCAGAATAGTTGGGACGCACTTCTGCTAAATACAAACGAGCATTTGCCAATTGTTCGGCTTTTAAAGCGGGACGACTGCTCAAAAAAGCTACGTCAGCCCGGTTAGCTCTCAGCGCTTCTACAGCAGCCGTATCATCAGCTACCATTGCCTCTACTGGCATTCCCAGATCCCGGGACAGAAATTGCGCGATCGCGTTTGCTTTTCTTTGCAAGTCCGCTGCATCGCCTCGACCGGGCAGCACGATCGTCAGACGAGAAGGATTAGCTTGTGCGATGGTATTTTCAACTCGCCGATGGTTAGTTCGCTCTGCTAGTGCTACTTTTTCCACTCCAGCGATCGTCAAAGCAGCTAATGCTGCTAAAGCAGCACCAGCACCCAGTATAAATTTTTTCCCCAGAATCATAATTAACTCTCGATTCGAGACCCAAATAAAACAGCCACTTTTATCGCTAAATAATGGCAAGAAGCAATTTTTGAGTTTGAATCATTTGCGAAAAAAAGTCAATAACTTTCGCAAAAAAAACTCTATGAGCAATTGGATAGCGTGTCAAATAATCTTGACTTGGCTACAATGTAAGGCCAAAGGACATGACTAAAGACATACAAGAGAATCTTCTTTTGGCCGTATGCTATAAATTGTCAAGCTTTGTAAATTTTCCCAACATGGCTTCCAGGCATCCGCAACAATCCAGATTAAAATCGTTTTTGCGAATGAAAAAGAGGTATAAATATGTTTCTTTGCCTCTTTTTTGCCAACTGATAAGGGAATACCCAGTTTCCCGAATTTGGATGGTAATGTTTTTGCCTCTGCTCGTCGCTGCTAATGGATGCGGCATAGTGGATAAAGCAGAAGCGGACGCTCAATCCCCTTCTCCACAACAGCAAAGACAGAACAGCGTTACGCCAGTAGATGTAGTACGTGCCAAAGTAGGAGTTATTCAAGAAGCACCCTCCTACATCGGTACTACCAAAGCTTACCGAGAAATCTCTTTACGTTCTCAGGTAGAAGGAAGGTTGCTCAACCTAGCTGTGGATGTGGGCGACCCGGTGGGGCGAGGCCAAATTCTCGCCCAGTTAGATGAAGCAATCTTACTGACTGGCGTCACGCAAGCAGAAGCAGAATTAGCCGCTCGTCAGTCGGAAGTAGCACGCGCTCGATCGCAGGTGAATAACGCTAGAGCCAGAGCAGAGCAAGCACGGGTAGAACTTCAGCAAGCCAAGTCAGATGCAGCGCGGCGGGAATTTCTCGCCCGTCAAGGTGCCCTTTCCAAGCAAGAAGCAGAATTAGCACGAACAGCAGTGCGAACTGCCGAACAAGCTTTGCTGGCAGCCCAAGATCAAATTGCCACCGAACAACAGGCAGTAGCCGCCGCCCAAGGGAGAGTCAAAGCACAACAAGCACTGGTAGCGCAAACAAAAGAACGGCAATCTTATGCCAGATTAGTTTCTCCCATCAAGGGAGTAGTTTTAGCGCGAGTCACCGAGCCGGGAAATTTGGTGCAGCCAGGGGGTGAAATTCTCAAATTAGGTGATTTTAGCCGGGTAAAAGTGGTAGTTCCCGTTTCTGAATTGGAACTATCAACTATTCGTACCGGGCAATCAGTACAAGTAATCTTAGATGCTTTTCCAAAAGAAACTTTTACAGGCGTAGTGTCGCAAATTTCCCCAGCGGCTGATGCAACTGCTCGTTTAGTGCCTGTGGAAATTACCATCCCTAATGAAAGTGGTAATATTGGCAGCGGGCTGTTAGCGCGGGTGCGTTTTGTCCAAAAAAGCGAGCCAAAAGCGATCGTGCCACAAACCGCTTTGGAAGTGGGAGCGCGGGAGCGCGGGAGCGGCAGCGCCGGGACTCAAGGACGCGCAGAGGCGGCGACTCAGCAGCGTGGAGAGGTCAGTGCGCCATCATCAGCAACGATATTTGTGGTGGTGGGAGAAGGAGAGGAAACGAAAGTAATGGCTCGGCAGGTGCAAATAGGCGATCGAGCTAATGGCAGAGTAGAAATATTATCAGGGTTAAATTCGGGGGAACGTTACGTCGTTCGCAGTGGTAAACCATTAAAAGACGGCGAAAGCGTGCGTTTAAGCATCATATCCGAACAATAATTAGTAATCATTAAGGTCAATTATTCAAAGGCAAGTTGCTAGTTATTAATATCCTATACTCGCTCCCCCTTGGTGCAGCTAAGCAAAAATTTTTCATCTGTGTTAATAACAGGGTGCAGGGGGAGACAAATTGAAAGTCCCCCTTTTAAAAAGAGGGTTTCACGGGGATCTAAAACCCATAAAGTTATTCCCTAGCAATATACATTTTTCAATCTAAAATCTAAAATCCCATGACCGATGACCAATAACTAATGACCAATCACCAATGACTAACAAAGGATTTAGTTTTAGCGGACTCTCCATTCGCCAGCATATCGGTACGCTGATGCTCACCTTAGCCGTACTGGTATTAGGAGTTTTCTTTTTCACTCAACTACAAGTAGATTTATTACCTTCGATTACTTATCCCAGAATTGGGGTGAGATTATCAGCGCCGGGAGTTTCACCAGAGGTAGCAGTAGATGAAATTACCAGACCTTTGGAAGAAGCTTTAAGTGCGACGGAAGGGGTGGTGCAAGTTTATTCTCAAACTCGCGAAGGACAAGTCAGCTTAGACTTATATTTTGAACCTGGTGGAAATATCGACCAAGCTCTAAACGATGCGACGGCTGCTTTTAACCGCTCTCGCGGTAGGCTACCAGATACGATCGAAGAGCCGCGTTTATTTAAGATCGATCCCTCTCAATTACCGATTTACGAATTTGCTTTGCAGTCTTCTTCTTTGCAGGATGTTGACTTGCGGGTATTTGCTGATGAAGAGCTAGCACGGGAACTCAACGTTATCCCAGGTGTAGCGTCGGTAGATGTGTCGGGGGGCGTACAAGAAGAAGTAAGAATTAAAATTGACCTGAAACGTTTACAAGCAAAAGGTGTTAGTTTAACTGATGTATTAAATGCTTTAAGAGAGCGCAACCAAGATATTTCTGGCGGTCGGTTACTCGGAGAAGATGCAGAGCCGCTTACGCGCACGGTAGGGCGTTTTCGGGATGCTCGAGAAATTGGCGATCTTTCTTTTGAAGTTAGTTCTTCTCCCGATCCTAATTCTCCATTTCCTGTTTCCAGTCGCCGAGTTTATTTAAGAGATTTGGCTGAAATAAATGATGGTACGGAAGAACAGCGGATATTTGTTACTCTCAATGGAGAACAGGCAGTTAAAGTTAGCGTGCAAAAGCAACCCGATGCTAACACGATTCAAGTAGTGGAAGGAGTCAAAAAACGCCTGGAAGAACTGCGAGAATCTGGTTTAATTGCAGAAGATATGCAGATTGTAGCGACGCTGGACGAATCGAGGTTTATTAAAAATGCGATCGACAACGTAGTTAGCTCTGGATTAAGCGGTACTGCATTAGCTGCTTTGGCAGTTCTGCTATTTTTGGGTTCCCTACGGCAAACTTTAATTATCGTAATTGCCATTCCCCTCGCTACGGTTGCAGCAATTATTTTAATGCAACTATTCGGCCTTTCCATTAACGTTTTCAGCTTAGGTGGTTTGGCGTTGGGAGTGGGTATTGTAGTAGATAATTCCATCGTCATGATGGAGACTATAGCCGAAGGAGTTGGGATAACTCCTGGCAAAGATGCTGGCAGCAATTTGAGTCATAGAGAAATAATTGAACTTTCCGAAAGCAGCAGTCAATCAGTAGAATCTGCTTTAGTTGCCTCCACAACTACTAATTTAGTATCAGTACTACCATTTTTGTTAATTGGTGGTTTTTTCTCATTGTTATTTAACGAATTAATTCTGACAATTACTTTTTCCGTTGCCGCTTCTCTTTTAGTTGCTCTCACAATTGTACCAGTATGCAGTTCTCGACTATTGGGAATTCGTTTTTCTAGTGGATTGAACCGTTTTTGGCTGCTGCGGCAGTTTAATCAAAAATTTGAAGGTGCGATCGTACTTTATCGGAATTTTTTAGCTGGCATATTACGAATTCGGATCTTAGTAGTACTAGCTGCATTCTTAATTCTGGGCGGTGGCAGTATTTGGTTGAGCGGTCAAATTCCTCAAGAAATCTTGCCCCGCATCAATACCGGACAAGCTAACATGGTTGCTCAATTTCCTCCCGGCACTAGTTTGGCAACTAACTTAAAAGTCAGCAAAATAGTTGATGAAATTATTCGCCAACAACCGGAAACAGAATATGTCTTTTCTACCGCAGG
This sequence comes from Leptolyngbyaceae cyanobacterium, assembly GCA_036703985.1. GTDB lineage: Bacteria > Cyanobacteriota > Cyanobacteriia > Cyanobacteriales > Aerosakkonemataceae > DATNQN01. The sequence continues at coordinate 53,335 of DATNQN010000080.1, read as the reverse complement.
TGGTTTTCTGTTTGGCAGTAATACAAGTAGCAATCCCCTGCGGAGTTCTAGCACGATCACCCTCAAGCCGGGTACTAATGTTGAAGCTTTTGTGCAACGAGTTTCTCAGGAATTTGAAAAGTTAAATTTGGCAGGAATTCGCTTGCGGATCAATCCCGGTCAAGTGCGCGGTATTATTTTAACCAATTCTCCCGTGCGAGGAGCAGATATTGACATCATCCTTCAAGGACAAGATGAAGAAAGCCTGCAAAGAGCCGGACGACAAGTATTGGACGCAATGGATGAAAGGGTAACTCTGGCTAGGTTTCGGCCTGATGCAGACCCCCGACAACCGGAAGTGCAAATTCGTCCGGACTGGGAAAGAGTAGCTGAATTAGGATTAACGGCACAGGATATCGGTCAAACTATTCAAACTGCAATTGAAGGGTCAATACCTACCCAATTGCAACGGGGAAATCGCCTGATCGACGTGCGAGTTGAACTGGATAGAGATGCAATTCGAGAAGCTACTCAGTTAGAACAAATTCCATTATTTATTAATAATAATCGACCAATTCGTTTGGGAGATGTAGCGCGAATTGAAGAAGGACAAGCACCGGGGGAAGTGCAACGCATTAACCAGCGACAAGTATTTATCATTGCTGGTAGTTTGAGCGAGGGTGCTAATTTGAGTGAAGCGCTCAAACAAGTAAACTCGGTAATGGCTGATTTAAAATTACCTGAAGGGGTATCGGTTTTACCTAGCTCTGCGGCGGAAACTAATCAACAGTTGCAAAATTCTCTGAAAATTTTAGGGGGATTAGCTGCTTTCTTGGTGTTTGTGGTAATGGCGGTGCAGTATAATTCTCTAATCGATCCATTGGTCATTATGCTAACAGTACCGCTAGCTTTGGCAGGTGGAATTTTTGGACTTTATATTACGCAAACTGCCATTGGCGCTACGGTGTTAGTCGGTGCGGTATTGCTGGTGGGTATTGTGGTAAATAACGCGATTATCATGGTTGAATTGGCTAACCAAATTCGCGAACAAGAAAAACTCGATCGCACTACGGCAATTTTAAAAGCTGCACCTCAACGTTTGCGACCCATTTTGATGACTACTATCACCACGGTTTTGGGTTTATTCCCTCTGGCGTTGGGAGTTGGGGAAGGTTCGGAGTTTCTACAACCGTTGGGTGTTGTGGTATTTTCCGGTTTATCTTTGGCAACTCTTTTGACTTTGTTTATTATCCCCTGTTTCTATACTCTTTTCCATGATTTCCCGTTCAAGAAACGGTTCTTTATTTGAGTTTACACAATTGAGGAATAAAGTCCTCACTACTAACTTAAACAAGGTTTGTAGTAAGGACTTCAGTCCTCATTTTCCCAACTTAAATCACCGCAATACAATCAATTTCGACCAAAACATCTTTCGGTAAACGAGATACTTCCACGCACGCACGGGCGGGGGCAGTTGCTTCATCAAAGTATTTTGCATAAACTGCATTCATGGCAGCGAAATTGTTCATATCGGAAAGAAATACTGTAGTTTTTACCACATTTGACCAATTAGCACCAGCAGCTTTTAAGATAGCTTCTAAATTAGACATCACGCATTCCGTTTGTTTGGTAACGTCGTCCGTGTAAACAACATGACCAACTCTGGGGTCAATGGCAATTTGCCCTGCAACAAAAATCATTTGTCCGCTGGCGACAATGGCTTGATTGTATGGCCCAACTGGTGCGGGTGCGGCGTCTGTACGAATAATTTGGCGATTCATTGATGATGTCTCTATTTCTGATGAATTTTTTTGCTTGGGGGATTCTACCTCAAAATCTCCTGGTTTGTAGATTTCTCCGTCAGGCATTATCGCACCAGTGAAGTCTGCATCATCAACGATCATTTTATAGGTATCTGCACCTGTTAAGTCTGCCCTAGTTAAATTTGCTCCATTCAGATTAGCTCCAGTTAAACTTGCCCAACGCAGATTAGCTTTTTCTAAATTCGCACCTTGAAGACAACTTTTTCTAAGGTTTGCATAGCCAAGATTTGCTCCTCTCAAATCGACATTAGTCAAGTTCAAACCAGACAATTTAACTTGATATAAATTAGCTCTTTCTAGTTTCGCTCCTTGCAGTTTTGCATCTTCTAGATTGGCTTCACATAGGATAGCTAAAGTTAAATCTGCCCCAATCAAGTATGCAGAAGTAAGATTGGCTTTACTGAGGTTAGCTTTACTTAGGTTTGCCTCACAAAACGAAGTAACAGTTAACTCTGCACTACTTAGATTTGCACTACTCAAGTCTGCTTTATCTAAGTTGGCAAAATTCAATTTAGCACTACTTAGATTTACACCTGTTAAATTAGCTTTTTCCAAGTTCGCATGATTCAGATTAACATTATTTAGATTGGAGAAATTCAAATCTGCACCGCTGAGATCGACCCAAGCTAAATTTGCTGAAGAGGCTCCGCGTAAACTACGTAAATCTGCACCAATTAGGGATGCTCTATTAAGGTTTACACTGCTAAGGTTTGCGTTTATCAGCGTTATTTCATTTAATTTTGCTCCGCTCAAATTCGCATTGCATAGATCTATTTCGCTCAGGTCTGCACCTGTTAAATCTTCTTCACTCAAGTTTACTGAATGAAATTTTCTTTCACCTTGAGCGTATCTTTCTAAAAGTTCTTCTGCGTTCATAATTAATTTTTCAATGCCCTTAAGATGAAATGCTGTAACCATTTGTAGGGATACGGCATAATAAATGTTTTGTTTTTGAACAACAATATCGATGATGCCGTGTCCCTACTTTTCAGCTATTTTTTAGAATCTTCAGGGGTAAAAATTTCTCCATCAGGCATTATTGCACCAGCAAGGTCTATATCTTTGATATTTGCACCGTATGTTCGTGCGTCAGTCAAGTCTGCTCTTTTAAGATTAGCTTTTTTCAAATTAGCTTTAATTAAATTTGCGCCTTGCAAACTAGACCTTTCAAGGTTAGCCCCTTGCAGACTCGCTTTTTTAAGATTGGCATTTGTTAGATCTGCTCCACTTAAATCTACATTATCAAGTTTCAGCCCTGATAAATTAAATTGATTTAAGTTAACTGCCTTTAATTTAGCTCCTTGTATGGTAACATCTTGAAAATTAGCGCCACTAAGATTAGAGCGACTTAAATCCGCTCCATTCAAGTCTGCTCCAGTTAAATTAGTATTCTGTAGGTTAGCACCAGTTATTTTGGCTTCGCTTAAGGCAGCGCGAGTTAAGTTCGCATAAGATAAATTTGCCCCAGTCAGATTTGCTTGATCTAAGTTAGCATTAATTAAATTGCTGCTACTTAGATTTGCCCCACTCAAGTTTGCACCTCTAAGATCTGCCAAACTTAGGTTTGTTGAATTAATTTCTACTCCACTTAGGTTAGCTCCTTCCAGCGACGCTCTGCTTAGATTTGTATTACTAAGTTTTGCCTTAGTCAGGTTTGCTTCGCTTAAATCTGCCCCTGTCAAATCAGCATAGGATAAGTCTATTTCGGTCAGGTCTGCTCCTTTTAATTCTACCCCAACTAGCTTTACCTTCTGAAAATTTCTTTCTTCTTCTTCGTATTTTGCTAAAAGTTCTTCAGCGTCCATAGTTAATATCCCTGATATGCCATTATTCATTCTAACTATCAAAGTGATTTTCAATATAGTCCAAAAACATAAAAATATTTTAAGATTATAAAATATTTAATAATTTATTACCTCTCTCAAAACATAACTTCTATGATTCAATCCCTACCCCTGACCCAATTACTCACCTTTGACGAATTCATCGCTTGGTATCCAGAAAATTCAGAAAAGCACTACGAACTTCGCTATGGAGAAATTGTTGAAATGCCAAAGCCAACTGGAAAACATTCTAAAGTAGCTGGTTTTGCGATCGCTGAACTTAACTTTGAAATCAGACGCCTTAATCTACCCTATTTCATTCCCAAAGAATGCGTTATCAAATCTGCCCGTAACGAGTCTGGCTACGAACCAGATGTGATTGTTCTGGATGAAAAAACCATTGGAGAAGATCCGCGATGGGAAAAGGAATCTATTATTACTAAAGGAAGTTCTGCACGTTTAGTTATCGAAGTTGTTTCAACTAATTGGAGTGATGATTATGCTTTAAAATTAGAAGAATATGAAGTATTAGGCATACCTGAATATTGGATAGTAGATTATTTAGGATTGGGTGGTAGGCGTTTTATCGGTAATCCAAAACAACCAACTGTCAGTGTTTATCAACTGATTGAAGAGGAATATGTTGTGAAACAATTTCGGGAAAATTCGCGGATTGAATCTGGCACATTTCCCGAATTAAATTTGACAGCATCCCAGCTTTTTCAAGCAGCCAGATGAAAATTTACAATGTTGGTAGGGACACGGCATCATAAATGTTTTATTTTTGAATAACAATATTAATGATGCCGTGTCCCTACTGTTAAAATATAGCAACTGTCAAGGCGGTTAAGGCATGAAACTCTCACTCCTAGCCCCTAGCCCCTTGCTATTTTACCAAGGGCTGCCAATCATAGTAAAACCTGCCCAATAATAAGGATGAGAAAGTTGGTAATTTCCTAAATTAGCTAATTCTGATGGTAAATTAATAGTTTGTGGCTCAGAAATTAGGCCGATTAATTTACCGTTTTCGATGCGAACTTTTCCTTCGATCATGGCAATTTGTGCTTGTTGTAATGCTTGTGATTTGATGGGTGAATCTTTCAATTGTTGATAAAATTCTGCCATTAATGCTAAGGTACCTTGATCGGATACATACCACAAACTAGCTAAGGCAGATTTTACGCCTGCTGAGACTGCTAAACCTGCAAAACCTAATTCGGCGTTGTCATCTCCGACGGCAGTTCGACAAGCGCTTAATACTAATAGTTCTACAGTTGGGTTATTCCAGCCCATCTGTCTTAATTGCCCTAATTCTAATTGGGAATTCCAAAGTTGGATGTATGAGTTGTTGGGTTTTCCGGGGCGAAATTCGGCATGAGTTGCTAAGTGAATAATGCCAAATGGTTCTTTTGTTCGTTGAGATTTGAGGTTGGATAAAGTAAATGTTTCGTTTAAAAATGATTTACCTTTCCAGATTGTTTTGGCAATGGTAGATATCTCTACTGGTACGGCAGGTAAGGCGTTTAAATTAGTAAATTGAGAAGCTCCCATTGCGAGGACTTGAAATTTTGTAATGTTTTCGTAACGATTATCAACTAAGTTAACGCTGGGAATTAAACCGAGTCCGTATTTTTCTACTAAAAACTTGTTGCCATCGTGGAGAGCGGCTAACGGGATTGCTCTTAATCCTGTATCTAAGGAAAAAGCGATTGTTTGAATTCCTTGAGATTGCAATTCAGATTCGATCGGCCCAATCAACCATTTATATAGTTGTTGAGATGATGAAAGATAACTGGTGGTGTGTGTTTTGTTGGGATCGGTGACTTGCGATCGATATTCCGATACTACTTTCATTAAGGTATTGCGATCGGCTTCCGGTACGCTACGGTAAATGGGAGCGCCAGAGGGAGTGACCAATATTAAGTCTAATTGTTGCGATCGCGCAAATACATAAAGAATCGCTGGTTTTTTGCCGGGACGGTGGGCTACTCGTCTGAGGATATTTTGAATTTGTTCGACGGACAAGGACGTTTCACTGTATAAAGGCAAACTTTCCTCAAAGTAATTTTCATATTCCTGCTGTCTCAACTGTTCGATTTGAGTTACCGCAAGCTCTAAGTTACCTCTTTGCAGGGAATTGATAATGTAATCTCGCAATACACCAGTTGTATCAAGAGAACTTCTCGCGATCGCACCTGCATAATCTATCTTTCCGGGGAAAATATTAATACCCTCCAAGTCTGTAGCAATTATCGTTTGGTCATTTAATGATATGGACGGTGGTGGATTATCGACTGGTGGTGGATTGTCCACGGGTGGTGGATTATCGACTGGTGGCGGATTATCGACTGGTGGCGGATTATCGACTGGTGGCGGATTGTCTACTGGTGGTGGATTGTCTACTGGTGGTGGATTGTCTACTGGTGGTGGATTATCGACTGGCGGTGGATTGTCCACGGGTGGTGGATTGTCTACTGGTGGTGGATTATCGACTGGTGGCGGATTGTCCACGGGTGGCGGATTGTCCACGGGTGGCGGATTATCAACAGGTGGCGGATTATCGACTGGTGGCGGATTGTCTACTGGTGGTGGATTGTCTACTGGTGGCGGATTATCGACTGGTGGCGGATTGTCTACTGGTGGTGGATTGTCTACTGGTGGTGGATTGTCTACTGGTGGTGGATTGTCCACGGGTGGTGGATTGTCTACTGGTGGTGGATTGTCTACGGGTGGTGGTGCGCCTTCAGTGATCACTTGTGTTTGACCCTGATTAAATGGGCCAAAATAAGACCCTGCTTTTACCGTTTGTTCTGACCCAATTCCAGTGGTAATATTGCCAACCGTACCGTTAGTTGTGGCGTCACCGGCCACGTTGAAAGCGATATTTGGCCCACCGCCATGTCGAATTGCGATCGCGCCTCCCCCTGTTTCTCCCGCTGTAGAAATACTTGAAATTACACCGTTGCGGTCTGTAAAACTACTTTTGGCACGGAAAAATCTGGCAGTTGTAATATCAACAATTCCCCCTTTACCCGCCGTTCCTCCTTGTGCATTAATGTAATCAATTTCGATATCACCTGCGGGATCGAGAATAACATTGCCTCCATCCCCGATGATGGCACTAGAGTTAATTTTCCCACTATTAATCTGAATCGGCGTTATCACGGAAATTTTTCCGCCTTGGGTATTTCCTTTTGCCGTTAAGTGACCTGTTTGGATTGCACCATTTTCACTTTGAACCGTAATATTTCCACCAGCCAAACTATTAGATTCGGTAGTAATATTACCGCTAGTAATTTTACCAACAGCAGTTAAAGCAACATTTCCCCCATTAGAGTCGATAGAACTGGCATCAATATTTCCGGTAACGATACTACCGTTATTGTTAAAAAGATTAATATTTCCACCATTCGATATTATATTGCCAGTAGCGATATTAGTTGCTTTTAAATCTATTGAAGTGCCTTTAGTGCTAATTTCTCCCACAGCCTTAATAGAACCAGAATTGGCTGGAGACTGAATAGTAACGGGTGATAAGAAATTAACATCAGCAGCAATATTAATAACACCTGCCGAATCAGTTCTGCCAATCGTAATCGAGCTAAAATTACCTTGTAAAGCATTAATTTCAGCAGCAGTTAAATCTAAAGCATCTGTATTGTTATCGGTCGAAGCAACAAAAATATTTTGATTTGGATTGGCAGGTTGCAATATTAGTTGATTCGTCCCAGTAACCGCTCCCGTAAAATCTATTTCACCTGCCGTTAAAGCGAGGGGGTTATTTGCGATCGCTAAAGTAGAACCAAAGCTAATTGTCGCCGTTCCCAAACTAAAATTAACATTACCGTTAATAGTAACCGCACTATTAAAACTGATATCTTTATTTGCAGTGGTAATATCTCCAGCAGCGATAACTTGTCCGCTGCCAATTTGATTGAATGCACCATCTATATTAATATCGGCTTCCGCACCAATATTCAGAGTGCCAACGTTGTTAATGGTGACATTACCTTGATTGCTAACATTCACCGGACTAATCAAAGAAAAGTTATTTCCTGTTAAATTAATTCCGCTGCTGCTATTGGTATTAATTGCTCCTTTAAAATTAGTAGTTCCACTACCTGCTGATTGAACGATGCTTGCAGCAGTAATTGCACCAGTTTCTAGGTTATTGACGCTTTTAACATTCAAATTACCTAGCTGAGCATTGCTACCAATATTGCCATTGACAACAATATCGCCGTTACCTGTTTCTAAAGTTAAGTCTCGATCGCCATCAATTGTACCGTTAACGGTAATATTACCACCAGAAGTGCTACCAGTGCTAAGAGTAATATTATTCCCGATCGCGGTGTTACCGTTGATATTAATATTTTGATTAGCAGTAGTGACATCTGCATTGAGATTACTGTTTCCCGTGAAAGTAATTGATGCGTTGTCTTCTCCTTTCAAAGCACCATTAACTGCAATTGAGCCATTAGGAGATTGAATTGTGACCGGATCTTTGAAAGTCAGGGGATTATTAAATTTAATTACGCCGCTGCCATCAATTCTACCAACAGTAATCGAAGTAAATCCATCTGCTAATACTGCAAAATCTTGAACACTAATATCTAAGTTTTGGCTACTTGTAAAAGGTTGAAGTAAAATTTCGCTTTTACCTCGGACTGAATTAGCAGCACCAGTAAATTGAATTTGATTGCTGGTTATGTTAATATTTCCAGTACCGCTTATGCCAGTGGAGTTAATGCCAAAAGCAGTAATTTTATTGGGAGCAGAAAGAGTAACTTCTCCGGCATTTCCACTATTAGAAGTAGTATCTAAAATACCCGATTTTGCCTGAATTTCTGCCGTTTTACTGGTAATGGTTATATTGCCTGCTTTACCATTGCCACCCGCTGAAGAATTAATATTGCCAGTAGTAACTTTGTTGGCAGCTTCGATATTTACATCGCCACCATTACCATTAGTCGAACTTGTTGTTAAGTTGCCTTGACTGGTATTAATATTACCGCTACTACTAGTAATAGTAATGATGCCGCTATTTCCTTGATTAGCACGAGAATTCATGCTACCCGTGGTAATATCGGCATTAGCATTAAAAGCGATATTTCCGCCATCTCCGCTATTAGAATCAGCGTCTAAAATCCCAGCCGATGTGTCAATTCCTCCCTCTGTACTTTTGAGGGTAATATCTCCTCCTTTACCAGCGCCATCGGTATCAGCAGATAAAGTTCCGGTGCGGATATCGCTTTTTGCTTCTAAGCGAATTGCGCCTGCATTTCCTTTAGTAGTAAAACCCGATCGCAAATCTCCTGCTGTCGTATCAATTTTACCTTCTTGACTGATAATAGTGATGTTACCGCTATTACCAAGATTGTTGCTATGAGACCATAGATGACTGGTAATAATATCGCCTTTTGCTTCTAGAAAAATTTCTCCTCCCTTCCCGCTAATAGAATCAGAAATGACGGAAGAACCGGAATCTAAAATGCCTTTGTTAGTATCGATCGAGCCTTCAGTACTAGTAATGGTAATCTTACCACCTTGATTACCTTGACTGCTCGCGCCAATAGAGTTTGCATTGACATTTTTTGTAATAACGTTACCCCTAGCACTTAAGGCGATCGTTCCACCATTACCTAAAGAATTGCTAGCATTAATATTTCCCTTACTAGTATTGATATTTCCATTCGTACTAGTTATCTTAATTTCTCGACCGAAATTGGTAATATCGCTGGTGATGATATCCTGATTTGCTAGCAAATTAATAGTAGTGTTGCTTTCTCCTGTTAGCGTATAATTACTAGTATCGATCGAACCAACACCTTCAGGAGATTGTAGCGTTACTGGGTCTTTAAAAGTAACGTTACCAGCAGCAGTAATTGCACCACTGCTATTTTTTCTGCCAATGGTAATGCTGCTAAAACCATCTGCTAAAGCGTTCAAATCCGTAAAGGTTAAATCTAACGTTTCCGCACCAAGATCTTCTGCACCAGCAATTGCGATCGCTTGTGTAGAAGTAAAAGGTTGCAAAGTGAGATCGCCTGTACCGGAAACTGTTTTACTAAAGCTGATTTCATTACCAGTGAGAGTAATATTGCCATTTAATATCAGAGAATCGCCATAATTTTGTCCGCCGCTTCCACTAGTATTAACGTTACCGTTGAGTTGCGTCTTTCCTCCATCGTCAGTAGTTAAACTAGTCGCATTAACCGAATTACTAAATTTAGTTATCCCCGTAGAATTAACCGTGATATTTCCTAAGTTAATGGTGTTACCTACTGTATTTGCAAAGTTGACATTACCGTTACCCGCGATAATTTTCAGGTCGTAATTACCATCAACTAAACCATTAAAATTAACGTTGCCAGAGGTGTTGCGGTTGCTAACAGAAATATTGCGATCGAGAATAACCGCTCCATTTAAATTGATATTATTATTATCAGATGTAATATCACCGATCGAAATTTTGCCAGTAGCAGCATTAAGAGTAACTTCTCCACCTATACTGGTAAAATTCCCATAAGCTTCAATATTTCCCGTGGTGATGTTGCCATTACTTGCTGTCAGAGTAACGTTTCTACCGCCACCACCAGCATAAGAAAGAGATTGCAAGTTACCAGTACTAATCGAACCATTGTTACTGGTAAGGTTAATTTCTCCGCCAAATCCACCACCGCTAAGAGCATTAATATTATTAATTTGAATATCTCCATTGGCGGTGACGGTAATTGCACCGCCATCTCCGCTATAAAAACCCGTCACGTAAGCAAAAGCACTAATATCTCCTGCTTTTATACTGCCAGAAGGAGCGGATAAATTAACTTTGCCAGCATTAATAAATTGATAATCGCCGGAAAAATCATCATTAGCGTTGGTAGTAATATTACCAGCAGTGAGATTACCAGTAGTAGCTGTGATTGCTACATTTCCCGCTGGTTGAGTAAGGGAATCTCCCGTATCGATATCGCCAACCGTGACATTTGCGCCGGAAATATTGACATTATTTCCCAATGCTTTGATGTTACCAATAGCTATATTTTGATTGGCGACTAAGTTAAGGGAAGCATTATCTAATCCGGTAATCGTAAAACCGTTAGCATTAATAGAACCAGCATTAACAGGCGATCGCAAAGTAACCGGGTCATTAAAAGTTACATCTCCCAATAAGTTAATGGCACCGCTACTATTGTCTCTACCGATGGTAATCGAAGCAAAACCAGGTGTTAATTTTGCCAGTTCGTTGGCATTAATAAAAGTTGTCTTGGCATCGCTAGTTCCGCCAATTTCTAAAGTTAGTTCGGGAGTAACAGGTTGCAATAATAGATTACCGCTACCCTTGAGGGAAGGAGAACCACCAGGGTCAAGATTAATGCGATCGGCAGTGAGGGTAATATTTCCACTATTGGCAGTAATGGAATTTGCGATCGAAATTCCGTTACTATTACTACTAGTACTAGCGATCGCAATTCCGTTACTATTATTACTAGTACCAGTAATGGTAATCTCGCCGCCACTCGATTCGATCGGTTTTTGAACGTTTACACCATCAAAATTACTGCTGTTTCCAGAAATCGCGATTTTGCCACCTCCAGATGCGATCGAAGCATCAAGATTAACCCCACCAGAATTACCAATTATCGTAATATCTCCACCATTAGAGTTAATCGGTTGCAAATATAAAAAGATGCCATTATTAGCATCGTTAGTACTATTTCCCTCAATCCGAATATCACCGCCACCAGAATTAATACCTTGGATAACAGCAATACCTTTTTCATTAATGCTAGTCCCAATTAAATTAATATCACCGCCGCCGGAATTAATCGAACCAATAGCTGAAATACCGCGATCGTAACCCTTACTATTACCTGTTAGATTAATATTGCCACCTTCGGAAGTAATATTTCCCGATAAAAATAAACCTCTCCCATCACTTGAATTACCAATTAAGCTAATATTGCCAGTTCCCGAAGATATAAAACCATCACTGCGGATACCATCTCCCACCGTGGTAGTTCCGTTTAGCGCGATGCTACCGCTAGTCGTGGTAATCGAACCCGAAATCCCAATATTAACCCCTGAAGAAATGTTGCTATTTCCATACAGAGAAATATTTCCCATTCCAGAAGATATCGGTGCATCTACAAAAATACTACCAGTTTGAGTCCGCAGATTGATATCGCCATTATTAGTAGTAATACTATTATTTACGTTAATTTGTTTGCCAGCTTCCGCAGTCAGACCCACTCCAGAATTAGTAATATTAACCGAACCGTTAAAAACAATTCGATTAGTTGCTTGCAAAGTAACATTAGTAGCAGCATTATTAATTAAAGCAACATTAATTGTATTTGCCCCGTTATCAGGATCGGAAAATTGATCTACTTGCGTTAAATCAGTAAAAGATCCCGCTTCATTTTGGACGATGATATCTGTGGGATCGAGTAAAAGCATCCCTGGAGTACCGTTTGGTGCAAGAGTATTCACATTTCCCCGGAAATCCAAAAACTCTTTTCCCGATACTTCTACAAAACCACCATCACCAGAAAAAATTCCCCCACGCGCCGTAATATTACCCAAAAATCGGTTATTTTTATCTGCCCAAACGATTACTCTACCACCATTACCATTGAGTAAAGCATCGGCATTAATTACCGAATCTTTACTTACAAAAGTTTGCAAAGCATTTGGGATTTTACCCTCACCTTTATAATCGCCACCAATTCGCACGTCGCCGCCACCGAAATTGCCAGCAGCATTAATATTGGCATTAACTATGCCAACTTTGCCACCCAAAATATTAATTTGACCGCCAGTTTCCCCCGTAGTTTGCAAGTTACCGGAAGCAATTACCGTATTGCCATCTTGGTTTAAGCGAATACCGGAACCTGTTAGTTGTACGCTACCATCTGAATTAACTATCACTCCTGTGGCATGATTTGCAGTTCCTCCCGTTAACATTTGAGGTAAGGAAATTATGGGTAATGTCCAGTTATTCGGTTGAGTTGGATGATTTGCGATCGCATTAATTTCTAAACTTAGTAAATATCCCGATTGACCCAACCGCACCAAGCTTTCCCCCGGTACTGCTGCAACGGTGATATTGCCTGATGGTGCTGATAATGTTCCCGTATTGATTACCGTACCGCCAATTAAGGATAAATCGCGACCGATTCCTACTGACAAATTTCCAGAATTGATAATACTTGCAGGTTGCTGCATTGTAAACGCAAAACTACTCGGTTTTCCGATCGATTCAGCATAATTATTCGTACCTAACCCATTAAACCAATTATTACCAAAGCCTATTCCATTAGCAGTAGTTGCCATGAAACCAGCAGGTACGTTTAAACTGGCATTTGTCCCAAATACAATGCCAGATGGATTCATTAAATATAAGTTGGCATTCGCGCCGGTAACTTGAATAAGACCATTTATATAAGAAACGTTTCCGCCGCTTACTCGTGCCAGAATATTTAAAATATTAGGTTGAGCGATAAAATTCGCAATTTCTCCCGAATTTAAGCCGAAGTCGGTAAAACTGTGAAATAAATTGGTTCCATCTCCGGATTTAGTACCGCCCCTGATGTCAAAACGGTTACCGTTTGGATTGACGATCGTGCCAGTACCGTCGGGCGCTGGTGCGATCGGTTGTGCAGTAACTCCCCAAGGAAGAAAAAATGCTACTGCTAAACAAGAAAATAAAAAAGCACGAGTTTTAGTAAATGGCATATTCAAACATCTATTGCAGTGCAGATGATAATTTTAGAAAAATTTAATATTCTTACTTTCTTAGCATAGCCAATCTAATTGTCAATGATTTAAGACCAAATTACATAAACTTGTATACAAACTTAGCCCAACTCAGTCCACCGGATAGAGAATTGGCGGACTGAATTGGGCTAAGCTGAATTACCTAAATATTTGCTACAAATCGTAGGGATGGGCAAATGAGAGATTTTAATCCGATTGGCGAGAATACAAAAGCTTGAAGCTAAACCCGCCCCTACCGATTTGCAGCATTTAAATTTGCTAAAAAAATAGCAGGCAGTCACTAGAACGATCGCGTTTGCTTTCCTACTACCTACTCCCAATCAATGATTATCTTTCTAAAGAGATACCGGGCGCGTAAGCCTCTATCACTTTACCAGTTTGAGAACAGGTGATCATCAAATAATCACAACTAGGACATTGAGTTTTTGTCATCTGATGCTGATAAAGATGATGGCGTTCGGCATGACTACCGCAGTTTGGACACCGGATTTTTTGTATTGTTAGCATTTTGAATTCTCTCTATTTAATCAAATTTTCAGACAACCGTAAAAAAAACTAGCAACCGTACAGACTGGTTTTAGCAATCAACTGTTAAATCGTATAAATGCGTATTAATTTTTACCGTTCCTGCTTCCTTTTGCTAGTTAAAAAACTCTCAAAAGGATTTCCTGGTTGTCATGGTTGAATATGAGGAACGGTGCAGTAACCGTTGATCCCCAATATTTATCTTGGCACAAAGCATTGATAAATGTCACTATCAACAAAGATATATTTTAAAATTAGTTTCTTTATCTGGTCTGTAAAAAGTAATTAACAATTGAAATAGATATCCTTAAATAAAAAAGTGGTTTGCAAAATTTAACATCATTTTTTTATATATTTTATTTTCTTTATTATTTCTTTAGATAGAAGAACTATTTTCAGTCGATCGGGTAAAGTGTCCGTCATCTATGTTACAAAATTCAGGAAAAACTCGCTATGCAAAAAGATTAATTATTGTTTGAAATACTTTATTTAGTTAACTACTAACTTAGCATCGCGACAAAAAAAGCATTTTTGAGGAGTCAGGAGCCAGAAATTGCGAATTCAGGAGAGAAGCATTCTGAATTAATAACTATCTCGGCTTAAACCGATCGCCATCCATTTATCATTTTTGCCTAACACCCTCGAAAGTTAAATAAGATTTTGTTATCTCTATCAATATAGCGATCCTAAATGAATTGCGAACAACTAAACCCCTCCCAACCCTCCCCTTACCAAGGGGAGGGCTAGGGTGGAACCCTCCCCTTACCAAGGGGAGGGCTAGGGAGGGGTTTTATTATTTAAATAGGATTCCCTTTCCCGATCGATGCTATCTTCTTTGTCTTCTTAAATCGTCGGAGTCGCGGACTTTACCGTCTGGCATCGTTGTTTTTTCCAGAATAGCCCTGTTTAAATCTACCCCTATCACGTTGGCTTCTCGAAGATTGGCTCCCATTAGTTCAGCACCGCTCAAGTCAGCATTGCTGAGGTCGGCACGACCTAATGCAGCAAAAGAGAGTCGGCTTAGTCTCAAGTCCGCACCACTCAAATTAGCATTGGTTAGATAAGCTTGTTTGAGGTCAGTACCTACCAAATAAGCTTGACTTAAATTGGCGTTAGTCAAATCAGCGCGGACTAATTTGGCACCGGATAGGTTACTTCTTTGTAAATTTGCACCTGTGAGATAAGCATTACGCAAGTCTGCATCGCTGAGGTCGAGTCCGCCTAAGTTAGCGTTACTCAAGTCACATCCCCGGCACTCTTTTGTTCGCAGGAAAGTATTTAGATGTTGGGCATTGTATGCGCTCGCTGGAGCCGCTAAACCAAAAAAAGCAGACAGAAGAATAAAAGTTACGAGTCTAGAAGTCATATTTTTACTTACAAAGGCGGAGATGTCATGTCTGATTTACAAGACTAACCGTTCTCTTACTGAGTTTCCATTTTTATTTTTACTGCTCCACAAATTACACGGGATGACAGTGCTTTTCAGGTGAATGAGGCATAGAAACCCGGTTTCTTCAAGAAACCGGGTTTCTACGAGATATGAAAAATTAACTCTTTTTATTTCGATGCTTTCGCTGTTTAGCTACCTGGATGGAAATATTCATAGATTTCCTGCGCTAAACGAGGGCCAATTCCGGGAACTTCTGCTAACTGTTTGGCTGTTGCTTCTCGAATATAATCAATCGAGTGAAAATGTGCTAAAAGTTGTTTTTGCCGATGAAATCCTAAACCGGAAATTTCATCTAAACGCGATCGTTTTAATTTATCACTTCGCTGTTGACGGTGAAAGGTAACGGCGAATCGGTGTGCTTCATCTCGCAGTCGTCTTAGTAACTGTACTCCCGGTTGTTCCGCATCGGTTGGGAGAGGTAAAGATTCACCGGGTAAAAAGATTTCTTCTCGCTGTTTGGCTAAACTAACTACTCGCACGTCTTCGATTAAATTGATTTCTTGCAAAACGGCAACTACTGAGGAAAGTTGCCCTTTTCCACCATCGATCATTACTAAGTCGGGAAAGTCTGGACTGCCAATTCGCTGCAATTGCGGTTCTTCTGCATATTTGCGAAATCGGCGTTTAATTACTTCTGCTAAACTGGCGAAGTCGTCGGAATGTCCGATCGTTACTTCGGGATTTCTAATTTTGTAATGACGATAGTGTTGTTTGGCGGGTAGTCCATCAATAAATACTACTTGTGAAGCAACGGCGTTGGAACCTTGGATGTGAGAAATGTCATATCCTTCGATGCGGTGGGGAATTTCCGGTAAGTCGAGGATTTCGGCTAAGTCTTGCAATGCTTGATTGTTGCGATCGCTTGCCCGTTGCGTCCGCTCTAATTCATACTGGGCATTGCGTTCTACCATCTGAATCAGTTCGGCTTTGCTTTGTCTTTGGGGTGCGACGATCGTAACTTTGCGATTTTTGCGATCGCTTAAATATTCCGCCAGCATTTCTCCTTCTGGCAACTCATGCTGCACTAATATTTCCACAGGAATTTCTACCGATTCCACATTTTGATAATGTTCTTCCAATACCCGTTGTAAAATTGCGCCAGCCGTACCAGATTGAGCATCGGCAAAAAATCCCAAACGTCCCACTAATCGACCCGCCCGAATTTGGAATAATTGAATGCAGGCGTGTTGTTCATCTGCTGCCAAAGCAATGGCATCCCGTGAAATCGTGTCATCTGGCAGAGAAACTTTTTGGTCAGCCCCCAAAGATTTGACTCCGGCAATTTGATCGCGAATTCTAGCGGCACTTTCAAAGTTTAATTCCTCTGCCGCTTTTTGCATATTCTCTGTCAGAATATCAATTAATTCTTCTGTCCTGCCCTGAAACAACATCGCCACTTTTTGAATAATTTTGCGATATTCTTGGGGAGAAATTAAACCTTGGCAAACTCCCGGACAGCGCCCAATATCGTAATTCAAACAAGGACGGTCTTTAAATAATGGTTGGGGACGTTGCCGTAAGGGAAAAAGCCGCTTAGCTAATCGGAGGGTATTTCTTAATAAACCAACATCGACAAAAGGGCCGTAATATCGATCTTTTTCTTTTGCTAAACGCCGATTGCGAGTAATAAAAATGCGCGGATAATCTTCTGACCAAGTAACCAAAAGATAAGGATATTTTTTATCATCTTTGAGCAGCACATTGAAATATGGTTGATGCTGCTTGACAAGATTAGCTTCAAATGCTAAGGCTTCCGCTTCCGTATCGGTAACGATAAATTCGATATCCACCACTTGCCGCACCATCATATCGATGCGGCTGCTGTGTTTTTGGGCATCACGGAAATAGGAACGAACACGCGATCGCAATTTTTTCGATTTGCCAATGTAGAGGATGCGATCGCCTTCATCTTTCATAAAATATACACCCGGTTCGGCAGGAATCTCCTTCAGCCGACTTTCCAGGCGTTCCGGGTCTTTAACCAAAGGTAGGGCTTTCGCAGAAGTCGTCACGGCAATATAAAAAAAGCTTTTCTATCTCAATGATAAGAAAAGCTTTCCGCTTATGGGGTAGGGATGACCGGACGGGGAATAGGGGTAGGAAGGGAAAAGGCAGAAAATAAGTTAAATTTCATACTTCATCCCTTTCCCTTCTCCCTTTTACCCAAACACGAAATCACCAGATGTAATCGAACTTGACTGAATTCCCGTCAATCTAGCCAGAACTTCTCCACCGTTCACAACGCTAATCAAAGTTTCATTATTACCTTGAATAATTGAGAGTTGTTCGACGAATAAACCACCAGTCAATACTAATAAATCTTGCCCATCTTGAAAATCAACTATCGCATCAGTTCCCTTACCAGCAGCTAACACGAACTGATCGCGACCATTGCCGCCAATTAGGGTATCGTTACCAAAATCTCCGCTGAGAATATCATTTCCTTCTCCCCCAACTAAAGTATCATTGTCCTTACCACCATAGAGAAAGTCATCCCCCAAATCACCAGATAGAAAATCATCTCCTTGGTTGCCATATAAAAAGTCATTTTGCTTGCCAGCATAAATTACATCATTCCCCATACCACCAAGTAAAATATCTTCTCCTTGGTTACCAAATAAAGTATCGTTTCCTCCATTACCAATTACTGTATCGTTGCCATCTAAAGCCAAAGCAGTATTACTATCATCATTGCCAACTAAATAATTAGGTTGAGAAGGATCTAATGATTTCTCAACTAAAAAAGTCAATCCTAAAAAAGAAAATCCTTCGCTAATCCTCGTTGCTTCTGCACCTGCGCGGCTGGTAAGTGATGGTAAATACTGCGGTAGTGCGTAAGACATAGCAGCCAACAACTCGGCAAAGTCCGCATCGTTAGTGAAAGTAAAAGTAGGACTATTTAGTTGTGCGATCGGAATTTCTTGCTGAGTATAACCAGGAGGAGGATTTGTTAAAAGTCCATCCACTCGATGCTTATTAAAAGGACGCAAAGGATCGATATTCGGGTCTGTGTATGACTGTAAAATTACTCTTCCAGATATAAATGCTTCTCCGCCCAAGCTAACTCTATCTCCACTGGTAATATAGTGAGTAACATTTTGGCTAGTTCCTACTTTTTGGTTAAAAGTATTGGCTGTAGCGGCAGAAACGCCTGGAGAGTTAAAAGTAACGATATTTCCTACTAAGTTAGTAAACTCGCTAGCTGCTAACTGAGTTAATGCACCACCTAAACTATGACCGATTAAGTCAATAGGTAAATTATT
Source organism: Leptolyngbyaceae cyanobacterium (assembly GCA_036703985.1). Taxonomy (GTDB): domain Bacteria; phylum Cyanobacteriota; class Cyanobacteriia; order Cyanobacteriales; family Aerosakkonemataceae; genus DATNQN01. The sequence continues at coordinate 34,692 of DATNQN010000080.1, read as the reverse complement.
GGGATTTTTAGAGGAGTTTTGACTTATCTGCGTCAGCCAATCTGAGATAGCTGTTTTATTGGCTTCAAATTGATTGAAACCAATTCCTCGGCGATCTCCTAGTGAGGGATCGTCTGTGATGGAGTCGGTTCCGCGAAATACTAAAACAGGCGGTTTATTAGCTGTCGTAGAAATTAATCCGATCGCATGAAAACCCGTATTTGCATCGTCGAATACTCGGTCTATTTGGTAACCTGTCAGTGCCAAAAAACCTTGTACTTGAGATTGAAATTCCGGTAGATTATCTACATAAACAATGCTTTTAGTAAGGGTTTCATAAATTGGGTGTAATGTATTCATAATTCTAATAGATGTAATGGATTGCAATGGAAGAATAAGCTCAATGATTGTAGCAATATATTCCCAATAATTAAGGACTCAGCCGGAAAAATACTGACCCGATCGCCTCCTGGTCTTTAGGCGAATGTCACTAAGTTTAGTCCGAAAAGGAGGCTGGAGTTTCCTATCCTAGTTTCCAGGCTCAGCCTCGCTTAACTTAGTGCTATTCCTCTTTGGCAAAAGGATAAATTGTGCTATTTGTAGCATTCATTATAGTAATTATACTGAAACAAGCACAAATAAATCCTAATTTAGCTAGTTTTTCATAAAATTACTAAAAAATTTTTATAGATTTAAGTATAAGTACTTAAATCTTGTATTTTTATAAAGCAGTTGCCATACAATTAATCAACATATGTATACCTTTAATGACTGAATAACTAGAAAAAATGAAATTATGACGATGGCGGAAGATTTTTGAAAAAGTACTGTTTAAATTAAAAGTAGAAACCTATTACTTAGGAAAACTTTCCCCGTTCTTACTTCAACCCAGGTTGCATCAATGAGTTTAGAAGACCTTGAGAATCAATATCGTGAAGCTTTCACAGAAACCTTAAATCATTTGCAAACAGTGACCCTGCTAGTAGCACAGATAGAAGCTCAAATGGATCTAGTTAGAGATTGTATGCAAAGTCTGTATCGATTAAACGAAAACCTGACTACACGGAAAAAGCGCCTAATTAATAGACAGAGTAAAAAAATAATTTACGTCTTTAAATCTCGTAATTCTTCTTGAATAGCCTGCCGCAGATGGGAAAGATTTACGGGTTTGACAAAATACCTCTTAGCCCCCAGACGAAAAGCACGTTGTCGATCGGTTTTAAAAGCATAAGCCGATACTACGATTACCGGAACTTGTTGCCATTTTGGTCTCTGCTGCATTTGTTCTAGGAGGGTGTAGCCATCAATATCAGGCAATTTTAAGTCCAATAAAACTAGATGAGGGCGAAAGCAGGTGACAGCTTCAAAAAAAGTAGAGCCTTCTGCAAGACAGAAAACCTGGTATCCAAGGTAGCTGAGATAGTCACTCAGCAAACAACGGTTTACTTCGTGGTCTTCAACTAGAAGAATACGACCGGATAAGGCTTGCTTTTCTGAATGAGCAAAGGGGTTCTGTATTGTCAACATGATTTTTCACGTCTACTTAACCAGATTAGTTTGCCAATGAGGGATATTAGGAGAATAACTTAGCAGCACTGTTAATTAACCTCCGATCTGTTGAAAAATTCCTTAAATTATTCATTTAATTAAATTAACTTCGATCGATTATTTGGTTGGAGACAATAACTTCTAATAGTACTGCTTGTATCTCTCTGTTAATTTGTGAAAAATTTTGTTGTAGCCGAATTAAATTTTGTTTAAAGTTTTTACTAATATGCAAATTATCAAATGATTAATGTAACTTTTACATATGGAAAGAGCATAAAAAAAGTTTCAGACCGGGTGCTTCTTTTATTCAATTTTGAAAAATTAAATTAAAAATATTGACACCGCTTCTGAAAAGGGCTGAAAGGTAGCAGGTCATAAATTTTTTAATACCTGCTACCCACTACTTACTACTTACGATCGAGCTTTTGCTAAATTAAGCTTTTTTCCATTGCTTGCGCTTGGTTGCCGCTAAACCACCTAGACCGAGCAAAGCTAACATTGCAGAGGGCTCCGGTACTTCCATCGCCACAGTTTTCTCCCAAGTGTAAATCCCCGTGTGAGAGGTAGTGTCGCCCTTACCGCGATCGCCTGCGATCGCCATTGCATCGGTAGCAAAGAAGCTGAAAGCATAGTCTACCACACCGTTAAAAGTAACTTTCGCTACTTCGCTCACTTGGAAATATTTACTTTGCTTCATCGATGCGGCTGCGACTGCAAACAAAGCATCATTGAGCAATTTATTTCCCGTATCGTAACGGGGGTCATTTTTGGGTACGTACACACCGTTCTTCTTAGTAGCATACAGGGATGCTCTATCCAAGTGACCCACTAGGTCTACTTTTAACTTGCCAGTCTGGTCATCCAAAGTGAGGTCTCCGATGTTGGGGTCGCCAGAACTGTACATACCCTTTTCTTTAATTTTATTTACAATATCGGTTTTCTGTTGAGCGGTCGGCGTCAAACCCAATGGTTGCAATATACTACTGTAAGCGCCGAGAAAACCATTCAGCCATTTTTCAGCCAGATCGCTGCTAGCCCAATCAGCCTTGGTAACGCTTTCTACCTTAATAGTATTTTTGCCAAAATTAGCTGAAAATCCTTTGTTGGCAGTAACTTCTTCACCGTTAGTCCAAATTTCAACGTTGGTAGCGCTATATTCATCTGTCAAGGCTGCTTTGGCTTTCTCATAATTACCTTTGTTATTAAAATCGTTGAGAACTCGACGCTTGACACCGCCGATCCCAGTGCTATCGTACACGGGAGCGCCAGGACCGTAAGTCCAAGTGTTGATGTTGTCGGTGTCGAACTGGATATTAGTAGCTCTCATGGTTGCTGCCAATACTGGTGTGCTGGCGATCGCACTCACGCTAGCTACAACCGAAGCGCCTAGTAAAAATTTTTTCATGAACCTTGCCATATTCTTTATCTCCACTATTTCCGCCGATGAAAATTTCAACTTGGCTTACTGCTAGGAAATTGTTTCGTGTATTAATTCACAACTTTATACTTTGATTGAGATGCGCTCCCCGTAGAAACCCAGCCATTTGGCAGTTGTTTTTCTATCTTGTGTTTATTTTAACCAGGCTGCTTATAGGAACAGGTAAAGATAGAGTGGATTTTAGGCAAAGATTCAGTGAAGAAACAGAAACCAAGGGACGATGTTTTTCAGGATTATTTACCGTCTTAAAAATTCGGCCATTTTACTAACGGCGGTTTCTAAGATAGCTGGTTCGTGTACCAAAGCAAACCGGACATAACCTTCCCCAGATTTACCAAAACCAGCACCTGGGGCAGCAGCTACACCAGTACTCTGTACTAACTGAGAACAGAATTCTACAGAATTATGCGCCCAACGTTCCGGCAACTTAGCCCAAATATACATAGTGGCGTTTGGTGTGGGAACTTGCCAGCCGATGCGGTTTAGTGCTTTTACAAAAGCATCGCGACGATTTTGGAAGCAAGCGACTGCATTTTTCACTGTTTCTTGAGATCCGCTCATGGCTGCCATTGCACCGTTGAGAATTCCCCGATATTGGTTGAAATCTACGCTAGCTTTCACCTGACGCAAAGCTTTAATTAACTGGGCGTTGCCGATCGCGTAACCAATACGGAAACCGCCCATATTGTAGGATTTGGAAAGAGTGAAAAATTCTATAGAAACGCTTTTTTCGGGATCGGCTTGCAGAATAGAAGGCGCTTTAGCGTCTTCAAATACCAAATCGACATAAGGAAAATCGTGTACTAATACCAAGTTGTGTTCCTGACAAAAGGCGACGGCTTTTTGGAAAAAAGATAAAGGTGCGATCGCGGTAGTCGGATTGTGAGGATAACTCAGCACCATCATCCGAGACTGAGCTAATACTGGGGTTGGGATATCTTCCAACACTGGTAAAAAGCCATTTTCAGCTAGTATTGGCATCGGGTAAATTTGTCCGCTGGCTAAATAAACTCCTCCCATGTGGGAAGGATAGCCGGGATCGAGCAATAAGGCAAAATCTCCTGGATTGAGTACCGCTAAAGGTAAATGAGCGGTTCCTTCTTGAGAACCGATTAAAGGTAAAACTTCGGTTTCCGGATCGACTGAAACGCCGAATCTTTCGGTATACCAATTGGCAGCAGTTACTCGGAAGTCTTTTGTAGCGTTAAATAGCAAGTAACCGTGAGTGCTGGTGTCTTTTAAGGATTCGGCGATCGCATCGATAATATGAGGGGATGTTGGCAAATCGGAAGACCCCAGAGATAAATCTATTACTTCTTTACCGCTTGCTTTGGCCAGCCCTTTGGCCCGATCCATATCAGCAAAAACGTTGGACTGTAGCGGTTCTAAACGTTTAGCAAATTGCATATTCTTTCCTTGATCTTTCATCTATCGCGATTAGTCCTTGACCAATTGCCGATGGCATTTGACTATTTGCCAAGGACTAATCACTCTTTACAAGTGAGGTTCTACTAAGCTGGTTATTCTCTGTTTGACGTTTTTAGTTTCCACTCCTTCTAAAGCTTCTATTACTTCTCCGTTTTTAAACAGTCTCAGTGCGGGAACGCCTTCGACTTTATACTGCGCCACTGCCACTGGATTGGGATCTACTTCCATTTTCACTACCTTCAGACGATCGCCATAGGTTTGGGCTACCGAGCCAACCAACGGCGTCATCAAGCGGCAAGGGCCACACCAAGGAGCCCAGAAATACACCAATACTGGCTTTGTGGTTTTCAGGACTTCAGTTTCAAATTCAGCATCGCCGATCGTAATTACGTCACTCATAGCTCACCCCACAACGGTCATCAGAAAAATGGGTTTGAACGCCGTCCTTTTCGGACGGCTTTGCGTTTTAGAGATTCTCGCTATATATTTAGAGTTATAGCGAAAGTTCTTAGGAATATGTACGCCACTCAGAAAAATCAAATCAGAGGACTGAGCAAACAGGAATTTATTGCCCTGAGTGCATTGTGCCGTCTGAGTAAAAATCTGTTTAACGTGGCTCTGTACGAATCCAGACAGTATTTCTTTGCCGAAAGAGAACGGCTAACCTATGAATCAAACTACCACATCTGCAAATCAAATGAGAATTATCGATTGCTGAACACCGACATTGCTCAACAAACGATGAAGGTAGTAGATAGAAGCATGAAATCTTTCTTGGGCTTATTTAAAGCAATTAGCATAGGACGCTGCGATCGAAAACCACAACTTCCTAGATACTTGCCTAAAGACGGATACTTTACTCTGATTATTCCCAGAATTAAACTGAAGGACGGAATATTTAATATTCCCATGTCTAATGAATTTAAAAAGGAATATGGCGAGGTAAGAATTAAACTCCCTGAAAGATTGAAAACTAAAAAGATTAAGGAGGTACGAATACACCCAAAATACTCGGCTCGTTGGTTTGAGATTGAGTACATTTACGAAGAAGAGAAAATCGAAACATCGGTTGATTTGGAAAAAGCGATTGCGATTGACTTAGGAGTTAATAATCTGGCAGCTTGTTTTGACACTGAAGGGCATCAATTTTTAATTGATGGGAAAAGACTTAAAAGTATTAATCAATGGTACAACAAGCGTAATGCCTTCCTTCAGTCAGTTAAAGATAAGCAAGGGATTAAGGGATTGACCGAGCGGCAAGCACGTCTTAACCAATGGCGGAATGACTCGATTCGAGATTACCTGAATAAGACTGCTAGAATCATCATCAATCATTGCGTAACCCACCGAATCGGTAAATTGATAATTGGCTACAATCCTGGTATCAAACAAGAGATTAATATCGGACGTTCTAACAATCAAAACTTTGTGCAAATTCCGTTCTGGCAACTGAGACAAAAACTTAGGGCTTTGTGTTCTCGATATGGAATTGAGTATTTGGAACAAGAGGAATCTTATTCTTCTAAAGCTAGTTTTTACGACCGAGATGAAATTCCCGTTTACAATGCCGATCGGCCCAGTCAAACAAGGTTTTCCGGTAAAAGGATTAAACGGGGATTGTATCAAACGAAGGATAAACATTTAGTTTCAGCCGATATTAACGGAAGTGCCAATATTTTAATCAAAAGTAAGCACAGACTCAGTTTTGAGCGAGTGTGTAGCGGGTTTTTGGCTAACCCTTTAAGGATTTTTGTCTCTTAAGAATCCTCGCCGTAGAACGGCGGTGGAGTGTCAATTATCAGCTTATCCCACTGACATACCGCTATTTAACCGTTTTCTGGGCGGTGGGAACCGGGTAATTTTTAAGGAGGATGTTAGCACCCTCCCTAAAGCAAGAAAACAATTTTAGTTACCTACCGCTAAAACTCAACTAGCAGAAGTTTTCTTCTTAGCGGCAGTCGATTTTGTGGTAGTTTTACCAGCAGTTTTGCTAGTTGATTTAGTAGCAGATGTACTCTTTTTACTACTAGCAGAACTCGTTGATTTACTCGACTTACTACTAGATTTCTTAGTAGATGCCTTAGCTTGTAAAAGTTCTAGCGCCTGTTCCAAAGTCACGGTTTCGGGTGATTCTCCTTCCGGGATCGCCGCATTAGTTTTACCGTGCTTGATGTAAGGCCCGTAGGGGCCATCGTAAATATTCACCGGTTCGTCATCATCGGGGTGAGTTCCCAATTCTCGCAACGGTTCCTTCGTCTTACTAGTTTTGCCGCCCCTGGTTTTCTTCGGCTCGGCCAGTAATTCTAATGCACGTTCTAGGTCGATTGTCAATACATTATCGGTAGATTTTAAAGAACGGAAATCTTTACCGTCCTTGCCTTGGTCGTGGACCACGTAAGGGCCAAAACGTCCCAATCCGGCTTGGATCTTGCTACCCGTGTCTGGGTGAACGCCGAGATTGCGAGGTAAAGAAAGTAATCCCAGCGCCATATCCAAAGTTACGTCTTCAAGGTTGACACCTTTGGGCAAGGAAGCGCGTTTAGGCTTTTTATTTTCCTCAGAAACTTCACCGAGTTGGACATAAGGGCCATAAGTACCGAGCAGTACGAAAATTGGTTCTCCAGTTTCCGGATGCAAGCCCAATTTATCTGGGCCTTCAGTTTTTTGCCGCAGTATGACTTCTACTTGATCTGGATTTAAATCAGCCGGAGTCAAATCCTTGGGGATAGAAGCTGTCACTACACTGTCGCCGTTTTCTGCCTCAATATAAGGGCCAAATTTACCGATGCGGACTTTTACCGCAATATTTTCTAATTCCACTGTCCGGGCTTCAGCGGGGTCAATTTGGTTTTCCCGTTCTTCTACTTGAGTAGCTAGACCGGTTTCTCCCAAATAGAATTTTTGCAAATAAGGCAACCAGTCTGCTTCTCCAGTGGCAATGTCATCTAAAGTTTGTTCCATTTGGGAAGTAAAACTGGTATCCACCAAATCGGGGAAGTGCTTTTCCAACAAGCTGGTAACTGCAAACGCCGTGAAAGTGGGGATTAAGGCGTTGTTGTTCATCTGAGCGTAGCCGCGATCGATAATCGTGCCGATGATGCTAGCGTAAGTGCTAGGACGCCCGATGCCTTCGCTTTCTAAGGTTTTCACCAAAGAAGCTTCCGTATAACGTGCAGGTGGCTGAGTTTCGTGCGCGATCGCTTCTAATTTTTTACAATTAGGACGATCGCCTACCTTCAAATTCGGCAAAATCACTTCCTGGTCTTCAATTGCCGCTTCCGGGTCATCGGAACCTTCCACGTAAGCACGCAAATAACCCGGAAAGTCGATGCGCTTCCCACTGGAACGGAAACCAGCATCTTCAACTTGCAAATCAACCGTAATCATGGTTTGCCGGGATTCCGCCATCTGGGTAGCAACGGTGCGCTTCCAAATCAAATCGTAGAGGTCGAACTCTCTACCGCTCAGTCCAGTTTCCTGGGGAGTGCGGAAACTATTACCCGCTGGACGAATCGCTTCGTGAGCTTCTTGTGCGCCCTTGCTTTTAGTGGTATAGCGACGGGGTTGGGGGCTCAGGTATTGTGGCCCATACATTTGCTCGACGCAGGAGCGGGCGGCAGTCAGAGCTTGGTCGGATAAATTCACCGAATCTGTCCGCATATAGGTAATATAGCCCTGCTCGTACAAACTTTGGGCAATTCGCATCGTGTCTCGTGCCGACAGCCGCAGTTTTCGGTTCGATTCTTGTTGCAGGGTGGAAGTAGTAAACGGGGGTGCGGGTTTGCGAGTAACCGGACGCTCTTCTAAGTTACTCACCGTCCAGATTTTACCAGCGAGTCGCTCTTTGAGGGCGATCGCTTCCGCTTCGTTGAGCAGAACCACATTGCGCCCATTCGCAATGCGTCCGGTAGCGGGATCGAAATCGCTACCATTAGCGATTCTCGTCCCTTTCAAGCTGACTAACTTAGCCTCAAAGGGACTTTTTTGCTGCTCCAGATTAGCTTTTAAATCCCAATAACTAGCTTCGTGGAAAGCTCGCCGTTCTCGTTCTCTGGTAACTAACAGGCGCACGGCAACTGACTGCACTCTTCCGGCAGAAAGTCCCCAAGAGATTTTTTTCCAAAGTAGGGGTGAGAGGGTGTAGCCTACCAATCGGTCTAAAATGCGCCGCGTTTCTTGGGCGTGTACCAGTTGTTCGTCGATATCGCGGCATTTTTTGAGCGACTCTCGAATTGCTTCTTGAGTGATTTCGTGAAATACCATCCGTCTGGTGGGAACTTTTGGTTTTAAAAGCTCCTTTAGATGCCAACTGATGCTTTCACCTTCTCGGTCTTCGTCTGTTGCCAATAAAAGTTCGTCGGCTTCCTTAAGAGCCTTTTGCAATTCTTTAACTATTTTCTTTTTATCTTTCGGGACGACATACAGGGGGTCAAAGTCATCCTCCACATTCACTCCCAACTGCGCCCATTTTTCCCCTTTGACTTCTTCGGGAATTTCCTCGGCTGAGGAGGGGAGGTCGCGAACGTGGCCCATCGATGCCTCGACGCGGTAGTTGGAGGGCAGGAAGTTACGAATGGTGCGTGCTTTGGTGGGAGATTCGACAATAACGAGGGTTGACATGGCAACAATAAGGAATAGCAGCTAGGCTAGATAGTCCTGTTTAAAGAATGGCCTTAGAATATGGAGTTTCACTGGAAACAGCATTTAAGACAATGGGTTTTCATCGTATCCCAGGCAGTAGCTAAAAGCCAAACTTAATTTAGTAATACTTCATCTTTAACAGAAATGTCGCCAGAAGTCCCCACCTAAAAATGATGACTTACTTCCAATCGGGGAAATGGTAGAGGGCAGGAGGCTCTCTGGCAGGGGACAAGAGAGTTTGATGATTTTTCGGGGTTTGTCCGACAAATTTTCCTTAATTTGGGGGATATTCTAAATTTATTGCTGCTTTAAGCCTTATAATGAGTATATAAATAAAATAACCTCATTTTTAAACGAAATTTGCTATTTCAGCTTATTTTTCTCGATCGCGATCGCTATTTCGATCGTGGTGAGCAGAAAAATCTTCGTGCCAAAGTTTAGACGTTCATTACTGAAAAATCCGGTTACTCAGCCAAATATCAAATATGAGTAGCGTAAATCCTAACGAAATTAGTTGGAATTATTAGAGATTTTCCATGAAAAAAGAAAAGCAATTTCTTGTAATAATTCTATTAGGATTCTTCTGTGCTTGGATAGTAAGCTGTCATTTAACAACATCAAAACCAGTGGCTTTAATTGTATCAGCAGCCGGGTCTTACCGAAATGTTTTGGCAGAAATTAATGAACTTTATAAACAAGAAAATTCTAATGTATTAATTACTTATAATATAGCGGGTTCTGGTTTTCTCCGACAACAAATCGAACAAGGCGCACCTGTAGATATTTATATGCCTGCTATCGCTCTAGAAATGGATCGATTACAGTCTTTAGGTTTAGTGCTGCCAGAAACTCGTCAAAATTTGCTAAGAAACCAAATTGTATTGATTTTGCCTAAGGAATCGACTATTCCTATTTCTAAGTTTGAAGATCTTATTGACGAACGAATCAAGAGAGTAGCGATTGGTAAAGAAACAGTAGCAACAGGAATTTACACCAAGCAAATATTAACTTTTTTGGGGATTTACGAGCAAGTAAAAAAGAAAGGGATTGTAGCAGAAGAGGATATCCGCCAAGTATTAAAAACTGTGGAGTCTAAAAATGCGGATGCTGGCATTACTTTTTTGACAGAGGCTAAACTATCAAATAAAGTTAAGATAGTAGCGATCGCACCTGCTAATTCCCATAAGCCTGTCATTTTGTCGATCGCCGTACTCAAAAGATGTCAAAATGTTCCTGAAGCAAAAGCTTTTATTGATTTTATGAAAAGCGAAAAAGCCCAATATATATTTAACAAATATGGCTTTTCGATAGTCAAACAAAAAGTTTAAATATCGACCGCTAATTTTTATGAAATATAAAAAAAATCTAGGGTGGGTAAGCTGCATTTGGATCTTATGTTTATTATTAATTGGTTGTCAAAATAAAACTAGAAATGTCGAACCATTGTCTTTATTAGTATCGGCACCCATTAGTTATCAAAAAGTTCTTTTGGAACTAGGAAAAATTTATCAACAAGAAAATCCAAATTTTAACTTAACTTATAATTTTGGGTATACTTCTTTATTGAAAGAACAAGTTGAAAAATCGCTGCCTGTGGATATTTTGATTTCTATCGATCCGCAAACACTTAAAGAATTGGAATCTTTAAATTTTACCATTCCAGGCACTAGACGAACTCTTCCTCTCAAAAATTATTTAGTTTTAATTATTCCGCAAAGTATTAAAAGTCGAATTTCTCATTTTGAAGACCTTACCGATCCACAAGTCAAGAAAGTAGCTTTAGGAAGCGATCGACTATTTTCTGGGAATCAAACAAAAAAGATTTTAACTTATCTAGGGATTTACGATCGAGTAAAAAGTAAAGCTATTTTTGCCGGAGAAAATTTTAGCCAAGTGATCCGAGTTGTAGAAACGAAACAAGCAGATGCAGGCATTACTTATTTAACAGAGGCTAAGCTGTCAAATCAAGTTAAAATTGTGGCAATTGCACCTGAAGAAGCTAGTTCTGATATTACTTATAGTGCAGTTGTCATTAAAGGTTGCAAGAACGTGCCTAAAGCGGAAGAATTTATAGAATTTCTTGCTAGTAAAAAAGCTAAAGAAATCGCTAACAAATACGGATTCACGGTTATTAAATAAGTAGGATATCAGTCAATACTGCTCGAAATTTGCATAAAATTGTAGTTTTCGTAGGTTGGGTTTCTTAACGTCAAGCAACCTACAGTTTTTTAACCGAGCAGTATTGGGAGATGAGTGCGTTTACCTGATAAACTGAGTTTTTTACGAATGAAATCTGCTGCAATTGTTTGCTAAAAATATAGAGATGTTTCATAAAAAATCTCTAAAATGGTTAGGTTATTCAGCGCTTGATAAACCGAGAACTTCCATAGATTTTTCCAGTACGTTCTTTGGACGAAAAGGCTTAGTCATGTAAAGGTCTGCCCCAGCATCATTTCCTCTTTGTTTATCAAATTCCTGACCTTTAGCTGTTAGCATAATAATATAAACGTTTTGTATTTTCAAGATATTTTTAACTGTATGACAAACCTCAAATCCATTCATTTTTGGCATCATCACATCTAAAAAAACTAAATCTGGCTTTTCTTCTTTGATGGCTTCTAGGGCTTCTTCACCATTGGTTGCAGTGATTAATTCTACGTCCCAATCTTCCAACTTTTCCAAAGCTTGTTCTAATAAAATTAAAATATTCGGTTCATCATCTACGATTAATATTTTTTTATTCATACGCTCCCCCAATTACTACAGAATTCATTATTATATAGAATCTGCTTTACTTCTACCAAGTAAAACAAAAAAGACATTTTCCAATCCTTTTTCAAACCGCAAAGTTTTTACCAAGTCGTGCTGTTGAGAAAATACCGAATCAACAATAATCATATCGGGTTTAACAGATAAGGCTTTATCAATGCACTCCTGACCGTTGTATGCTTCAGATACGGAGTATCCTTGAGATTGCAGTACTTCGGATAAAATTTTTACGGTTGAGGCATCTTTATCTACTACTAAAACTTTCTTATTGGAAGTTCCTTGAGAAAGCAACAAGCCGATATCGTTCAGTAATTCTTCCTTATTAATTGGTTTGGTTAAGTACCGATCGATGCCCAGTAGATACCCTCTTGCCTTATCTTCAATAATTGACAAGATAATAATCGGGATACCCATTGTTTGAGGGTCGTTTTTGAGGATAGCTGCTACATCAAAACCATTGATTTGCGGCATCATCACATCTAAAAGTATTAAATCTGGCTTGGTTGTTTTAACTTGAGTAATGGCATCCATGCCATCTTTGGCTTCTTTGACTTCGTAACTTTCGGCTTCTAATTCTTGTCTGAGCAGTTCGCGAATGTGAGGGTCGTCATCAACTACTAAAATAGTTTTGTAATCCTTCGCAGGCAAAGGTTTGGTTTGGACGATACTTTCTTTTAATTGCCTGACTAAGATATTAATATTCATTTTTTCTGTTTCGACATTAATGGCAGGACTTAGAGGTAGGGTAAAAGAAAAAGTGCTGCCTTGTCCCGGTTCGCTTTCTACCCAAATTCTGCCGTTGTGATGTTCGATGATTTGCTTACAAATTGGCAACCCTAAACCAGTTCCTTTTGGTTTATCGGTGAGAGTTTCACCTACTTGTTTGAATTTTTCAAATACTTTGGGTTGGTCATCAGGAGCGATACCAAGACCCGTATCAATTACTCTAACGAGGATGCGATCGCCTTGGCGAGTCACTCTAATTGTACAAGAACCAGTCTCGGTAAATTTGATGGCATTGGAAATCAGATTGATGAAAACTTGAATTAGACGATCGCGATCGCACATCACGTCTGGTAAAACCGACTCCACATCTTTAATTAAAACAATATCTTTGTGTTCCACAAGGGAGGAAGTGGCGGCGATTGCCCGATCGACGATTTCCTCAATGATAGTTGGCTCCATGTGCCACTCAATTTTACCGGCTTCCATCTTGGCAATATCTAAAACGTCATTAATTAGCGATGTCAGCCGTTCTGCCTCGGACACGATAATATTGATATTTGCATTTACTTGTTTGATACTTTTTTGAGTTTTGCGATCGTTTTCCTCAAGTAATGGAAAGATACTTTCTTCTAACTTTTCTTTAATCAGAGAAGCAAAACCCAACACGGAAGTTAAAGGCGTCCGCAATTCGTGGGAAACCGTAGAAATAAAATCAGTTTTCATCCGGTCGATTTCTTTTTCGGCGGTAATATCGCGAATCAAAATCACGGCACCGAGTAACTCATTGCTACCGTTTTGTTGGTTATCTTTTGCGATCGCACTTGCTAAAGCTTGACCGACGCGATTGTTTACTAATTCGATTTCTGCCGTAAAAATTTCTCTAGCGCGTCCCCGCGTTTGTTCGACCAGTTCTTGTACTTTGGGAGTAGATAGTACTTGACAGTCTTTACCAATTAAGTCTCGGTCTGGCAAATTGAACATTCCTAATAAAGCGGGATTGTAGCGAGTAATCCGACAATCCGGATCGGTTACTAATAATCCATCTGCCAAATTGTCGATAATTGCGCTTACGTAAGCGAGGGTATTTTCTAACTCCTGGCTTCGCGCTTCTAAGCCTTGTAACAAGCTATCGATTTGTGCAGCCATCGTATTTAAGGTAGAAGCAAGTACTCCTACTTCATCTTTGGATAACTCTACCGCTCGTACTTTTAAGTTGCCTTCTGCCATCTGATGGGCAGTTTGAGTTACTCCACTGAGATCCCGAACAATCCGAGATATCATGAACAACGCCACGCCGGTGACTAGCACGCTGAGGAATAGGGTCGCCAATAATAGTAATTGGGTGTTTTGTCCGTGTTTGGCGATCTGGCTGTCTACTAAATTGGCGATCGCATTTGTCTGATTGGTAATAAAATCAGTCAGGATATTAATTTCTTGGAGGTACTCTTCTTTTTGGTCGGGAGAAGCGGTGAGATAGTTTTCCAGGCTGCGGCGATAAATTTGCCAGCTACTTTCTACTTTATCGAGTTGGGCTAAAGCAAGGGGATCGGTGATGGGTTTGATTCCCAGTTCTTTAGAACCTTTTCGCAATGCAGCTAACAAGTTTTCAAACTCCTGGATTTCTTCCCGGATCGCTACATCAGTGGCAGTTCGATCGAGAGAGTTTCTCTTTTGGGAGCGAATATTTGACAGATAAGCTAGTTTGAATATGCTGCCTTGCTGAGAGGCTATTTTGGTGCTGATGGGATTGTTAGTGATTAGTTGATTGAGCGCGATCGCCCCAATTCCTACAGATATTAAGTTGATGGCTACCAGGCTAGAAAACAGCAGGCTCAAGCGATGACGGATACTCAGCCCGAATCTACTGTTGAGGATGTTTTGGATGCTGTGGTGAGAAAACAACTTCTTACCTTTAATCAATACTCTATCTTACCTTGTAGCTATTCCTATCGGTATAGCTTCGTGGTTCGATCGCTCTTGTGCTACGGGAATTTCAATCCAAAATTCGCATCCTTCTCCCGGTTGGCAGTAGCACTTTAGCACGCCGCCGTGTTTTTCTACGACAATTTGATAGCTAATGGAAAGCCCCAATCCCGTGCCTTTGCCGATTGGCTTGGTAGTAAAGAAAGGATCGAATACTTTTGATTTTTCATCCTGGGTCATGCCGGGGCCATTATCTGAGATGACGATCGCCACTCTTTGGTTTGGCAATAGTTTAGTACTAATCTTAATAATAGGTTTGATTTGTTTGTTATCTTCTACCGCATCTATAGCATTAGCGATAATATTCATAAATACTTGATTTAACTGTCCGACATGACATTCAACAAGAGGTAAGTTGCCGTAATTTTTAATGATTTGAATTCCGCTATTGTGACTGCTAGCTTTGAGTCGATGCTGCAATATTAAAAGGGTAGTATCGATGCCTTCGTGAATGTTTACTGGCACTTTTTCCGTTCGATCTAGGCGGGAAAAATTACGTAATGATAAAACGATTTGGCAGATTCTTTCTATTCCCAATTTTATGGAATCTATCAATTTGGGCAGATCGCCAATTAAGAAATCTAAATCGATGCTTTCGATTTTTTCGGCGATGGCGGCTGGGGGTTCGGGATAGTAGTCTTGGTAAAGGTGCAACAAACTGAGTAAATCTTCGATGTATTCGCTGGCAGGGGTAATATTCCCGCAGATGAAATTAACGGGGTTGTTGATTTCGTGGGCGACTCCGGCAACTAGTTGCCCTAAAGAAGACATTTTTTCGCTTTGAATTAGTTGTGCTTGAGTTTGTTGCAGTTCGTCTAGAGCGCATTGCAACTTTTGGGCTTGTTCTTGAGCGAGTTTGGCAGCCGTGCAACTTTGTTCGTAGAGTAATGCTTTTTCGATCGCTACTGCTGCTTGGGATGCAAATACGCTGAGCAGTTTTAAGTCGCTGGCAGAATAGGTAATTGGTGTTTGGCTGAAAATGGCGATCGCACCTATGAGGCGATCGTTTCTTTTTAAGGGTACGCAAATGAGCGAACTAATTGGTTCTCGGCTGTTGGTAAATCTGGGATCTGAGGCGACTTCGTTGACTATTTCCGGTCGATCGCTCTGCACGATCGTACCGACGATTCCCTCTCCCAGTCGGAGGGAACGTTGCAATCGCTCGGTTTGACCGAATTCGGATAAAATTTTCAGGCGATCGCTAGTGCGCTCGAGTAGGTAAATAGCGCCGCTAGTGGATGCGATCGCTTTTCCCGCTTCCTCGATCGCTAATTGGGCTACTTCTTGCAAATCTAAACTTGCTGTAATTTGGGTAGAAAGGTCGTGGAACAAGTCTATTTCTTGATATTTTTCCAGTAATTCATTAGCTAGGGATTTTTTTTCATTTTCTTGTTTGACTATATAGGTAAGTAAAGATGCAACCGCGTTTACTTTCTTTTCTCCGCAAATCCAACCTACTAATTCGCCCGCTACTTCAATTGGGTATCTACTGGTGTAGTATTGGCTTTCCGTGCCTAACAATATTTTCTCTTTCGCATCCAGGATACAAATAGAAGTATCTAGTTCTTTTACCAGATCGTTAATTACACCTAGTACTTCTTTTTTAGTGAGGAATTTCTTAAGGTTAACTAGGATCATATGTCTCCTGCTTTCATCTCTGGGTAACTGAAAAATCGCAACCTAGTCAATATTACTTATGCCATCAGTAACCGAATTTAAAAGTAAAACAAAAAATGGTTTGCGAACTAATAAATCGATCGCTCGGTGTTATCTATTTTATTTTTAGCTTTTTATTTGCCTTACTAATTAAATTGTTAAAAAAATTAGGAATTGCTAGACTGAAAAACCATTAATAAGTTTAACCTATTTAAATAATGGCTTTGCATCTCTGTTTGCCAGGTGTCTTTAAATACATTCTCGATCTAGTTACTTCAATAAATTTAGATATCGGTATACTTTTTAAATTTTATATTTTGAATTTTGGGTTGGCAAAATATTTTTTATTTAAATTATTTTGATATTTATTATCCAAGCATAACATCGAAATTTATCAAAAAAAGTTCGCTCGATATAGTTTTTTTCTAAAAATGATGATTTTTTAGAAATATTTAAGTATTTTGACTATATATATCCAGTAATTTGGCGGATGCCAAAACATATTTTCTATCGGTAAAACTGTCTGGTTTTCCATCGATGCCAATTCAGCCCCCAATCTTTTCCCTGCCTACTGCCCAAATTCTCGACACTCGACTTGTGCGATCGGACTAATTACATGGGTGAAGAAAACCCATGTAATTACTGGACGATAGGACTTTGTAGCGTATAATGATGTTAATGTCAAAAGTAATTTTACGTAAAAATTTGGTCAGTATGATAGAAAATACCTTAGAAATGGGTAAGTTCTATCTAACGCAGAACAGATAACTGGGGACACTCAAAAGCCAATTTTCGGTCAGCGTTTTTTTAATTTATAGGAGAAAAACTCATGAAACCAATTCGCCAAGGCGATGTTATTTTATTACCGATCGAGCAGACGGAAGGGGAAAAGCTATCTCACTTGACATTAGCAGAGGGCGAGGTGACAGGACACTCCCACCGCATTATTAAGGGAGAAGCTGAGTTGTATGAAAAGAAAGGAACTCTTTACTTGCGGGTACTTTCTAAAGAAGCTTTGTTAAGTCACGAAGAGCATAAAGCGATTTCCATTCCCCAAGGTAGTTGGATGGTAAGAATTCAGCGGGAGTACGAACCAGAGGGATGGCGGTATGTCGCCGACTAGGATAGAGACTTTAGCACCAGAGCAAGCAGCGTTGATACCAGTTTATCGGGATAAGTGGAGAGCTATCTGGCTTTCCACCGCACCGATCGACCGCCAAAAAGCTGATGCCGCCGTGAAAGCTGCTTACAAAGCGATGGGAAGAGAAGAACCGGATACGATCTTTTTAAGTAGCCCGGATGCGATCGCGGATATCTTAGCCGAAAAATCTCCCGAACGATTAGCAGGGGAATTAGGCGCACCCCTGCTCACTTCCTTGTCGGCACAAGTATGCTCTAGCATTCGAGAGCAAATCGGAGATGAATTGTGGATGCAATTAGAGTCCCAATCGTCTCGCGAAAATTTGTTATTCTCGTTCTTTGCTTTGCAGCAATCTTTAACGCCACAACAGCAAATCTTTCTAGAGCAAATTTGGTTACAGTGGGAAGAGCGATTTTTAGTGCAGTATTGGGAGCAACAGCGAACATATTGGCGAGAAAAACTCCTCCAACAGCCGGGAGGAAATTTCATTGCTCAAATCAGTGATTTTTTTTGGACGCAATGGGGAGAACCTCTCTCGAATCAACTGGAAGAAACTGTCTGGAAACCACTGATGAATCAACCGATAATTCAACAGTGGCAGCAACCTTGGTTGCAAATCATCGGCGGGATGGGACTTTTGTCGGCTGTCAGTCAAAATTTCCAAGGTTTATCGATCGATTTAATCGATTTTTGTATTGATGTACTTAATTGCGCTCGCGATTCGAGCAAATGGCTGGCATGGCAATCCCTCGTCTCTGAGTCAGGTTGGTATTTTCCTTTGGAAAAAGCTTGTATTGTTTGCGATCGTCCCCGCGATTTGCACTTTGACAGCGAACATCGCTTTCATGCTGAAGGTAAACCAGCAATTCAATTTTCTGATGGCTGTAGAGTTTATGCTTATCATGGCGTAAGATTGCCCGAACAATACGGTAAATTGCACCCCCACCAATGGCAAGCAACATGGCTATTACAAGAACGAAATGCCGAACTGAGGCGAGTGCTAATTCAGGGAATTGGTTACGGGCGGATTTGTCAGGAATTACAAGCCGAAGAGTTAGATTTCTGGCGAGAATACGTACTTTTAAAAATAGATAACGATGTTGATATAGAACCGATTTATTTACTGAAAATGACTTGTCCGAGTACCGGGCATATTCATGCTACGCGCGTCCCACCCGATATAAGATCGGCTCGCGAAGCAATTCGTTGGGTAAATTGGGGAACCGACCCCTCCGAATTTTCCGTACAAACTTAAATTTTAATATTGCAAAAATTTTAGTTACTGATAACATATTCTCAATCCTAATTACTATCTGCTTGAATGCCACCAATAGGCTGATGCAAAAATAAGCATAAGCCTATAAAGGTAATGTATAAATTTCAGAAACAGGGAAAGCATGATGTTACAAACCAAAGTGGTAAATCTGGGTGTAATGTTAGAAGAACTGATGCCTCTTTACCAGAAAAAATGGCGGGATATGGCACTCAAGCCGGGGCCGATCGACCGAGATAAAGCAGCAGAAACCATTAAAAATATCTATGCCTTAAGTGGTAGAAAAGAACCGGAAATCATCTTTTTTGATAATATTTATCAAGCTTTTGAAAAATTTGTAAATTTACCAGTAAATATTAGAGTAAATTACCAAGTAGAGAAAAAGTTAAGAAGCGAATTATACGAAAGACTGTACAGAGAACTAGTTAGCCAATTAGGAATAGAATTGGTGAGCAGACTACAAAGTAAAATGTATACGGAAGTTTATAGTAAATTGGTGATTCCGCTACACAGACAATTGAGAAACCAATTGCAATTGAGTAATGAATCGGCTAAACCGGATCTTAAAAAAATCGGCAGTCATCTGAAGAGATCGTGGGGTAATTGCTTGCAACCAGAAGCTTTGTTTGAATATGTTAGCTTACTAGATTATAGTGCGGCAGTGTTCAATTGCAGTTTCGATCGAGACAAGTGGGAATTGATGCAGTCGATTGTCAAGTATTGTAGTTGGACTTACCCTTTTGAAGGGATTTGTTTGGCGTGCGATCGACCTAGTGAAATTTCTTTTGATTCGCAACAAAAATTACACGCGGAAGGAAAACCAGCCCTTCAGTTTCCCGATGGATATAGTATTTATTCATATCATGGTGTTAACTTACCTGAAAAATATGGTAAATTGCTACCTCACGAGTGGGAACCACAATGGCTTTTAGAAGAAAATAATGCAGAAATACGACGAGTTTTAATACAGGGAATTGGTTATGGCAGAATTTGTCAGGAATTAGCCATTACCGAACTCGATAAATGGCAGGAATACACCCTTTTAAAATTAAAAGATTATCTCGATTTTGAACCAATTTATCTATTAAAAATGACTTGTCCGAGTACGGGCGCGATTCATGTTTTGCGAGTACCTCCCAATCTGAAATCTGCTCGAGAAGCAATTAGTTGGGTGAATTGGGGAACTGCACCAGAAGAATTTGCAGTACAGA
This sequence comes from Leptolyngbyaceae cyanobacterium, assembly GCA_036703985.1. Classification (GTDB taxonomy): domain Bacteria; phylum Cyanobacteriota; class Cyanobacteriia; order Cyanobacteriales; family Aerosakkonemataceae; genus DATNQN01. The sequence goes on along the minus strand of DATNQN010000080.1, from coordinate 14,899 downwards.
CTTAAGGCAAAAATATTAATAAAGAGATAGATTCAAACTAAATCCAGGCAATACATTTTCCCCTGATAATTCTGTAGGAAGATTTCGTACTTCCACGTCTTGTCCTTGCCGAAAAATTTCCACTTGTTGCTGTTGGGGGTTAATCAACCATGCCAATTGCACTCCTGCTTCCATATATTCTTGAATTTTATGCCGCAACATTTCTAAGTCGTCTGTTGCTGACCTTAATTCGATCGCAAAATCTGGTGCGATCGGCGGAAATTTGCGTCTTTGTTCTGGTGTCAGAGATTCCCAGCGTTCCCGCCGAATCCAAGCAGCATCCGGTGAACGGTCAGCACCATTAGGTAACTTAAATATAGTTGAGGAACTGAAAGTATAACCAAGTTGTGTTTGGCGATTCCAGATTCCCAAATCGATGATTAAGTCAGCTTCTCGATTGCCACTTTCTCCTCCCACGGGGGGCATAATGATTAATTCTCCTTGGGCAGTTCGTTCAAATTGTAAATCGTGGTTATTTTGACATAATTGATAGAATTGTTCGTCACTCAGGTGAACGGTGTTTAAATTTAATGTTAAAAGATTCATAGCCTTACACCTAGCCTGAATAGCATTAATGAAGATATTATGATGCTACTTTACTTTATTATGCTTGAGCGCACGAGCCACAGATAGAAGATGTTAAGATTGCGCTTAGTTGGAGTGAAAAAACAGAGGTACTATGAAAATGAAAAAAATAAAAGTGGAAATTGAATTGGAAGAATCGACATACTGGCTTGCGAAGCGGATGGCAAATCAAAGCGATCGCAATTTTTCTGATCTAATTGCCTATGCTATTAAAAAATTAGCCGAGTCAGAACCACCAAAAGACCGTATAAAGGGCGGGTGGGCAGATGAACCTGAATTAGTAGATGAGATACTTGAAGATATAATGAAAAGCCGAGCCGCACATCCACTAAATCAAAAAGTTGGAAAAGTCACTACTTGACACCGATATTCTTTCTGAGGTTCGCAAGAACGTCAATCAGCAAGTTGCATCAAGAGCTACTGCTTATTTGGCTATATTTAACTATTACACGATATCCGTGGTTACTTTTACCGAGATTGTTGCAGGATGGCACAAGCGTCAACGGGAAGACCGCATTCAACAGTTTTTCGCGGATATGTTCGATGCGGAAGTATTAATAATGGACGCTGTTACTGCTGAAATAGCCGGACGGATTTACGGTGATTTGGAACGAACGGGACAACCAATCGGTCTAGCTGATGCGATAATTGCTGCTACGGCGCTACAACATGATTTAACTTTGGTTAGTGGCAATTTAGCGCACTATCAGCGGATTCAAGGATTGGGTTACGGTTTGAAGTTGGATAATTGGCGCACTTGAGGACTAAAGTCCTCACGACAAACTGGTGAGAAGCAACCTAGAACGCAATAATATTAAGGAACCCAGTTTCTATGCCTCATTCCCAATAATTATAGGTGCTATGAGTTTTGCTGAACTAGCAGCCCAGCTGAATGCTGGCACGATTTGGCCAGAGGGTATCGTGATTGTTACCCTCGTCGTGGTATTGATGGGCGACTTGATTGGAGGGCGCACTTCCTCCCGTTGGACGCCTTATGCAGCGATCGCAGGTCTTCTGCTTGCCGTCGTTTCCCTGTACTTTCAATGGGACAAGGAAAATACGATCGCCTTTCTGGGCGGGTTTAACGGTGATGCCCTCAGTATCGTATTTCGGGGAGTAGTTGCTGTATCGGCGGCTGTGACGATTTTGATGTCCATCCGCTACATCGAACAGTCTGGCACGTCGTTGGGGGAATTTATCGCCATTTTGCTTTCTGCAACAGTTGGCGGTATGTTCCTATCTGGGGCAAATGAGTTGGTGACGATTTTCGTTAGTTTGGAAACCCTCAGTATTTCTTCGTACTTGCTGACAGGTTATACCAAACGCGACCCTCGATCGAACGAAGCAGCGTTGAAATACCTGCTGATCGGCGCTAGCAGTTCCGGTATTTTTCTATACGGCATCTCTTTGCTGTACGGATTGTCTGGTGGAGAAACTCGCTTAGAAGCGATCGCATCTCAGATTGCTAGTAGCGGTCAATCCTTAGGTTTGGTGATTGCTTTAGTATTTGCGATCGCCGGTATTGCCTTCAAGATATCCGCCGTACCCTTCCACCAGTGGACGCCCGACGTTTACGAAGGTTCGCCCACCCCAGTGGTAGCATTCCTCTCCGTCGGTTCCAAAGCAGCCGGATTTGCCCTCGCCATCCGTTTGATGGTCACTGCTTTTCCCCTGGTTACCGAACAATGGCACTTTGTATTTACCGCCCTGGCGATTCTCAGTATGGTGTTGGGTAACGTAGTTGCCCTCGCCCAAACTAGCATGAAACGGATGCTAGCTTATTCTTCGATCGCCCAAGCCGGTTTTGTCATGCTGGGTTTGATTGCCAGCACCGAAGCTGGTTATGCCAGTATGGTTTTTTACCTCCTGATTTACCTGTTCATGAACTTGGGCGGCTTCACCTGCGTCATCCTGTTCACGTTACGGACGGGAACCGACCAAATTAGCGAATACTCCGGTTTGTATCAAAAAGACCCCCTTCTCACCTTAGGACTCAGTATTTGTCTGCTGTCTCTCGGCGGAATACCACCTTTGGCTGGGTTCTTTGGCAAACTGTATCTATTCTGGGCAGGTTGGCAAGCTGGACTTTACCTGTTAGTACTACTAGGTTTAATCACTAGCGTTATCTCCATTTACTACTACATCCGCGTCGTGAAGATGATGGTAGTAAAAGAACCCCAAGAAATGTCCGACGCTGTGAAGAATTATCCCGAAATTCGCTGGAATTTACCGGGAATGCGCCCTTTACAAGTTGGGTTGGTATTGTCAGTAATTGCCACCTCTCTAGCTGGCATTTTGTCTAATCCGCTGTTTACTTTGGCGAATAGTTCGATTACGCGCACGCCAATTTTGCAACAAGCGGCAGTACCTGTTCAGCAAGTCTCGGTAGCTACTCAGGTATCGGCAGATAGCACTTTTCAGCAAAATTGATTTATGTAGGGTGGGTAATCTCCCCCCTACTTTCATCGAAGATAAATGCAGATAATTCATTGATTTATCTGCATTTATTTTTTCTAATTATTAATTTGCATATTTCACGCTGTACAGTTTTTTAAAGCAATAAAACTATTAGTAATATCCAAAATTTTGCTGACTGGTACATAGAAACCCGGTTTCTTCAAGAAACCGGGTTTCTATCCCGTTTCTATCCCGCAGAATTTGCGATTAATCCTCATTAAGCAGATCGCAACTAATTTCCAACGCATAACATTCTCAGCCAGACTTGAGAAACCAGGTAACTACCGCAAAAAATTTATAATTTCAGGTATCGCTAATTGCAAAAGACCCCGTTTCTAACCCTAGTGGACAATTTGAGTTAACGCACTTTTAACCAAATATTCATCAAGCTTTTACGAGCATTTTTTATTTTTGAGGAAATCTACCCTAAGCAATAGGATACAAAATATCCTGCCGTCATAATGGAAGTGAAAATTTGTCAAAAATCGTTTATTTAGGATTAACCCACCAGGTATGGTAGTAGCAACTCTAGAAAAAACGAAACCCCTCAGCGCAGAAGAACTGCGTAAGATGAACGCTTACTGGCGGGCAGCTAACTATCTTTCTGTGGGACAAATATATTTATTAGATAATCCCCTACTCCGAGAACCCCTGAAAATAGAACACGTTAAGCCTAGATTACTCGGACACTGGGGTACGACACCTGGGTTAAATTTTATCTACGTTCATCTTAACCGGGTGATTAAAGCTAACGACCTGAACATGATTTACATCATCGGGCCGGGTCATGGTGGGCCGGGTATAGTTGCTAACACTTATCTAGAAGGAAGTTACAGTGAATACTACCCCGACATCACCCAAGATGCCGAGGGAATGAAAAAACTATTTAAACAATTCTCCTTTCCTGGCGGGATTCCCAGCCACGTTGCGCCGCAAATTCCCGGTTCGATTCATGAAGGCGGCGAGTTGGGTTACTCTTTAGTTCATGCTTATGGTGCTGCTTTTGACAATCCGGATTTGATCGTTACCTGCGTGGTGGGAGATGGGGAAGCGGAAACAGGGCCACTCGCTACTAGTTGGCACTCGAACAAGTTTCTCAATCCTAAACACGATGGCGCGGTTCTTCCCATCCTGCATTTGAATGGCTACAAAATTGCCAATCCCACCGTGTTGGCGCGGATGAGTGATGAGGAATTGGAAAGTTTATTTGTGGGATATGGGTACAAACCTTATTTTGTGGAAGGTTCTTACCCGGTAGAAGATATTCACCAGTTAATGGCGGGTACTTTAGATAAAATCATTTCGGAAATTAAAGCCATTCAACACGATGCGAGAATTAATGGCTACGTCCAGCGTCCCCAATGGCCGATGATTATTATGCGGACACCGAAAGGTTGGACGGGGCCAAAAGAAGTGGATGGCAAGAAAACGGAAGATTATTGGCGTTCTCACCAAGTTCCGTTTTCCGATGTGACTAAGAAGTCAGAACACCTCCAGTTGTTGTCAGACTGGATGAAGAGTTACCAGCCAGAAGAATTGTTTGATGAGAATGGCAGGTTAATTCCCGAATTGGCAGAACTGCCGCCGAAAGGAACTCGCCGCATGAGTGACAATCCCCATGCGAATGGCGGGATTTTGATGCGAGATTTGAAGTTGCCTGATTTTCGCAAATACGCGATCGAAGTTACCAAACCAGGTACGATCGCTTCAGAAGCTACCCGCATCACCGGACAATTTTTGCGGGACGTGATGAAACAAAACCTGGAAACGAAGAATTTCCGCATCATGGGGCCAGATGAAACCGCTTCTAATCGTTTGGATGCCGTATTTGAAGTGACTGACCGAGTGTGGATGGCAAATATTTTGCCAGAAGACGACCATATTTCTCAAGACGGTCGAGTTATGGAAATCCTCAGCGAACATATGTGTCAGGGATGGCTGGAAGGTTATACTCTCACCGGTCGTCACGGCTTCTTCTCCTGCTACGAGGCGTTCATCCACATCATCGATTCGATGTTCAATCAACACGCCAAGTGGCTGGAAACTACAAATCGCATTCCTTGGCGCAGACCAGTTCCTTCCCTGAATTATCTACTCACATCTCACGTTTGGCGACAAGACCACAACGGCTTTTCTCACCAAGACCCCGGTTTTATCGACCACGTAATTAACAAAAAACCGGAAGCCATCCGCGTTTATTTACCGCCGGATGCCAATACTTTGCTATCGGTGACCGACCACTGTCTCCGCAGCCGTAACTACATCAACGTAATTATTGCGGGTAAGCAACCAGCACTGCAATACTTGGATATGGATGCGGCGGTGAAGCATTGCACAGCCGGACTGGGCATCTGGGAATGGGCCAGCAACGATCGAGGTCACGACCCAGATGTGGTAATGGCTTGTGCGGGAGATATCCCCACTTTAGAAACTTTGGCGGCGGTGGATATTTTGCGCCAACACTTACCGGAGTTGAAAGTGCGGGTGGTGAACGTGGTGGACTTGATGACTTTGCAACCGCCGAAGGAACACCCCCACGGATTAAGCGATCCGGATTTCGATGCTATCTTCACTAAAGATAAGCCAATTATCTTTGCTTTCCACGGTTATCCTTGGCTGATTCACCGCCTGACTTATCGCCGGACGAATCACAAAAATCTGCACGTTCGCGGTTACAAGGAAGAGGGAACGACTACTACCCCGTTTGATATGGTGGTGCTCAACGATCTCGATCGCTTCCATCTAGTGGGTGATGTGATCGATCGCGTTCCTAAAGTAGGCTATGCGGCGGGGTATGTCAAACAGTTCATCCGCGACAAACTGATCGAACATTTGCAATATATCACCCAGTACGGTGATGATCTGCCAGATGTGCGGGATTGGAAATGGCCTTATTAGGATTTTAGATTGTCATTAGTCATTGGTCGTTAGTCATTAGTCATTGGTAAAGCAGATCGCAAATGACAAATGACCGATGACAGCTTACAATCTAAAGCTTAAAATTAGTCGGGTTTTTTCCATGAAAGTAGCCGTTTTTAGCACCAAAAATTACGATCGCAAATTCTTAGAATCTGCCAATGCCAAATTCGGTCATCAATTAGTGTTCTTGGAACCAAAACTCGATTCCCACACCGCAGTTTTGGCGAAAGGATTTCCCGCCGTTTGCGTCTTTGTCAACGATCAACCAGATGCAGAAACTTTAAAAATTCTTGCCTCCCAAGGAACTCGTTTACTTGCTTTGCGTTCTGCTGGTTTCAATCACGTAGATTTGCCAGTCGCTAACGATTTGGGAATTACCGTCGTGCGAGTACCTGCCTATTCGCCTTATGCAGTGGCAGAGCATACCCTCGCCTTAATGTTATCCCTGAATCGCAAAATCCATCGCGCTTATAACCGAGTCCGAGAAGGAGATTTTTCGATAGATGGACTGATGGGATTTGACTTACACGGGCGTACTGTGGGGATTATCGGTACTGGTAAAATTGGTGCGATCGTATCACAAATTATGAAGGGATTTGGTTGTAACTTACTTGCTTACGATGTTTATCGTAATCCAGAATGCGAACAAATTGGCGTCAAATATGTAGAACTTACCGAACTTTTTGCCAATTCCGATATTATCACCCTTCATTGTCCTCTCACTCCCGAAACATATCATTTAATTAATGATGAAGCTTTGGCACAAATGAAACAAGGTGTCATGTTAATTAATACTAGTCGGGGTGCTTTAATTGATACGGATGCTGCGATCGCTGCTTTGAAATCTCGCAAAATTGGTTATCTTGGTTTAGATGTTTACGAAAAGGAATCGGAATTGTTTTTTGAGAATATGTCGGAAGAAATCATTCAAGATGATGTTTTTCAACGTCTAACAACTTTTCCCAATGTAATTGTGACGGGACATCAAGGATTTTTTACTGAGGAGGCGTTGCATAATATTGCTGAAACTACTTTAGCTAATATCAGCGATTTTGAACAAGGCCGTCCTTGTCAAAATGAGATTAGCGCTGCTAAGAAGGTGGCAGCTAAAGTGCCTGCTTGATCTATATAGATAATGGTGGGCTGTGCCCACCCTAGATATTTAGATATTTGGTTGGTGATTTTAAAAGCTTTTTTTTACCGCAAATGTAAGAGGATGAACGCAGATAAACGCAGATGTAGTTGTAAGGTTATCGCGATGAATACAGATTTTTTAGATAATAGGATAAGAAAAGTTAACCATGACTAATGAATAATAGATATTTAGATATTTGGTTGGTGAATTTAAAAGCTTTTTTTACCACAGATGTCCACAGATAAACACAGATGAACACAGATGTAACTGGAAGGCGATCGCGATGTAGATAGATGTTTTTAGATAAAATTCTAGGTGGGGACAAATTAGCTATAACCAATGACTAATGACCAATAACCAATGACCAATAACCAATGACAAATTAACATTATGAGTTTAAAAATTTACTTTTTACGGCATGGGGAAACAACTTACAGCAAAACTGGGGGTTATTGCGGTGAGTTAGATCCGGAACTAACATCAAACGGGACTTTAATGGCTAAGGCTTTTGCGGAAAAATATTCTGCTTTACCTTGGGAGGCTGTTTATGTAAGTCCGATGAAAAGAACGATCGCTACTGCAAAGCCTTTGTGTGATGCGATTGGAATAGACATGGAATTGAGAGACGGATTAAAAGAAATTCGTTACGGCAAATGGGAAGGTTTAACAGTCGAAGAAGTGAGTCAAAAATATCATGAGGATTACGTTCGTTGGTTAACTGAACCTGCTTGGAATCCCCCCACAGGAGGAGAAACCGCCGTCCAAATTGCCAGTCGCGCTTCCCTGGTAATTACGGAAATCGAACAAAAATATGCAGATGGAAACGTCTTAGTTGTTTCCCACAAAGCAACCATTAGAATTATGCTTTGTAGCTTATTGGGAATTGACTTAGGACGTTATCGCGATCGCATAAACGCCCTAGCCGGTTCCATCAGTATAGTTAAACTAGATGTCTATGGGCCACTATTAGAAGTATTAGGCGATCGCTGTTACATGGACGAACAACTACGCAGCCTACCCGGTACCTAAAAACTCATCCAAAAAACATCTCTCAAAATCTCTTCAACAAAGCAATAACGCTACAACTACATCTGTGTTCATCTATGTTCATCTGTGGACATCTGTGGTAAAAAAAATCTCATGAAAATCTTAGTACTAAACGCAGGTTCAAGCAGCCAAAAAACTTCCCTATACGAAATAAATAATAACGCACTTCCCCAAGAACCACTACAGCCAATTTGGTCAGCCCAAATTGACTGGAATCATCATCAGGGTGAAGCGGAAATGAAAGTGAAAACCGCTAGAGGAGAAAAGCTAGAACAAACTTTTCAGACAGATTCTCGCACCTCTGTCATGTCTGAAATGTTCAAAACTTTATCAAGCGGTTCAACTAAAGTAATTTCAGATAATAGAGAAATTGATATAGTCGGTCATCGAGTAGTGCATGGAGGAAGCGAATATCAAAAAAGTACATTCATTAATTCAGAAGTCAAAGCAGCAATTAAGCAATTATCTGTTTTTGCACCAGTTCATAATCCAGTCAACTTAGAAGGAATAGAAGCCATCGAGCAAATTTTAGGAAACGTTCCCCAAATAGCAGTATTTGATACTGCTTTTCATTCTACTTTACCACCATCTGCTTTCGTTTATCCCGTCCCTTATGAATGGTTAAACGAAGGAATTCGCCGCTACGGTTTTCACGGAATTAGCCATCAATATTGCACCCATCGCGCTGCTCAAATTTTGGGAAAAGATTTACAAGATTTACGCTTAATTAATTGTCATTTAGGAAATGGATGTTCCTTAGCAGCGATTCGTGGCGGTGTAAGTGTCGATACCACAATGGGATTCACGCCTTTGGAAGGATTGATGATGGGTAGCCGTTCTGGTTCGATCGATCCTGGCATATTGTTATATATTTTACGGCAAACTGACTCTACACCAGATAAACTTGACAAAATACTCAATCGCCAATCTGGTTTGCAAGGTATTTCTGGCGTATCCAGCGATTTGCGATCGATTATGGATGCGATCGCTCAAGGTAATTCCCGTGCTAAACTATCCCTTGATATGTTCGTGCATCGTCTGCGTTCTTATATTGGCGCGATGCTAGCCAGTTTGGGAGGATTAGATGCTTTAATTTTCACTGCCGGGATAGGAGAAAATTCTGCCGATATTCGTGCTGCTACCTGTGAAGCTTTTGATTTTCTTGGTTTAAAACTAGATTTAGCAAAAAATCTCCGTTCTCCTAGAGATGAAGATATCGCTACCGCTGATTCAAAAGTACGGGTTTTAGTTATTCATACTCAAGAAGATTGGGCGATCGCTCGTGAATGTTGGCAACTATCAAAAGATACAAATTTTCTTAATGATTAGCAAAAAATAAATTCTATCTTATGGCGTAGATAGCAATTTTACAACTGCCCATACCAAGCCGAAATCTTGGTAGCAGACAATCTTTATTAAAAATTTAAACAAATTAATCCCGTTCCTGATGGAAAGTCGATCTTTACCATATCTAAATTAGTTAAATTATAAGTAACGTTTAATACTTTTTTCAGATTTACAACCCCCCTGTTGAGAAGCACTGATATAAATTAGCAGTATCGGATTGTTACAATCTAATTCCCATACGGGATTTTCGGTTGATATCTCAACTAGAGCGGCATTCTGATTGAATATCGATACTGACAACTACCTTTATTTTGCTTTACCCTTTGCGTAAAGAGGGCTAAAAGATAGATGAACATACATCGGCAAGATATAACATACGGCATAGGTGTATTGGCTATAGCACTAGGGCTGATGCTAGTGTGGCCGGGATTATTGCAAAATTTATTAGTGGCAAGCGGTTTTATTGCACACGGTCATTGCTATCTGTGGAAGCCAGAACTAGTATCGCTTCATTTCATATCCGATTTGCTAATCGGATTATCTTATGTAGCGATTTCTGGGTGTCTAGCCTATTTAGTTTATAAATCTCGTCAAGATATACCTTTTCATTGGATGTTTCTTTTATTTGGAACATTCATTACTGCTTGTGGCGGTACGCACTTTATGGATGTGTGGACGCTGTGGACGCCACTTTACTGGCTGTCGGGAGAAGTAAAACTGATGACAGCAGTTGCTTCCGTGACAACTGCTTTGGTTCTACCTACCCTAATTCCCCAAATTTTGGCACTAGTGGAAGCTGCTAAAACTTCTCAACAGCGAAAACAGCAATTAGAAATTGCCAATCAAGAACTAGAAACTCTTACTCAAAAGCTCAAAGAACAAGACCGACTCAAAAGTCAGTTTTTTGCTAACGTCAGCCATGAGTTGCGAACCCCTTTAGCATTAATTTTAGGGCCAACTGAAAATTTGTTAGCTTCAGAAGAATTAAATCAACAGCAACGCTATTCTCTGCAAGTCGTTCGTCGCAATGCTCGAACTTTGCTCAAACAGGTGAACGATTTGCTGGATGTTGCCAAATTAGAAGCAGCACAAATGACTATCAGCTATGCAGAAATAAATATAGGTCAACTAGTAAAAATTATTGCCGCTCATTTTGAACCGCTAGCCGAACAACGCGAGATTTCTTTTAGGGTGAAAACTCCAGAATTTCTGTCAGCGCAAGTCGATTCTGAAAAATTGCAGCGCGTTTTTTTCAATTTACTTTCTAATGCTTTTAAATTTACTCCTAGTGGCGGCAATATTAGTTTGAGCGTGTCGAGTGAGACAGCAGGAGAAAATTCGGTAGTTAATGGTTCGCCATTTGCCACTATTACTGTAGAAGATAGTGGCTCTGGTGTAGCTCCGGAATTCAGAGAAATCATTTTTGAGCCTTTTCGTCAAGGAGAACAAGCAGGAGATCCCTCTTTTGGCGGTACTGGTTTGGGATTAGCGATTGTTAAAGAATTTGTAGAGTTACATGGTGGTACGATCGCAGTCGGTGACTCCTCCTGGGGAGGCGCTATATTTACGATTCAACTGCCTTTAGTCGCGCCACCAGGAGTAAAAGTAGAAACCAAACAAATATCCGATACCGCATTTACCAGTTGGGGAGGGCAATTTAAGGATGAAAAGCTCGATCGAATTAATCTTTTCACATCATCTTCCCCTCTCCCTACCTCATCCGTTACCAGTCCTCCAGCACCCCCCAATTACCAATCTCCGGTAGTACTGGTGGTAGAAGACAACCTGGAGATGAATCGGTTCATCACCGAAATCCTGGCATCTGAATATTGCGTAATTACTGCCGTCAATGGACGAGAAGGGCTGCAAAAAGCGATCGAATCAAATCCCGACCTAATTCTCACCGACGTGATGATGCCTCACATGAGTGGCGATCGTATGGTGTTGAAGATTCGCGAAATTTCTCAGCTAGATGGAGTACCGATCGTACTTTTAACGGCCAAAGCAGACGACGAACTGCGAGTGCAAATGTTAAGAGAAGGCGCTCAAGATTACCTGATGAAACCTTTTTCAGCCGAAGAGTTAAAAGCGCGGATCGACAACCTCATCACCATGAAGCGTGCGAGGGAAATCTTGCAACAAGAGTTGGCCAGCCAAACTAAAGATTTAGCAACTTTAGCCAAAGAAATTCAAATTCGGCAACGAGAATTACAATCAACACTAACAGCTTTGCAGGAATCCGACCAACGCTTTCGTCAACTAGCAGAAAACATCCATCAAGTTTTTTGGATGTTTGACACTAAAAACTACCAAATGCTATATATCAGTCCTGCTTACGAAAAGATCTGGGGTCGCCAATGCCAGAGTATTTACGAAGAAGCTAGGTCTTTTGTGGATAATGTTTATCCAGACGACCAATGGCGAGTATTTTTAAGCTTGGAGAAACAAATCCAAGGAGAATGCACGGAAGAAGAATATCGAATTGTTAAGCCTGATGGTTCGATTCGTTGGATTTGGGATCGAGGATTTCCGATTAAAAACGAGTTAGGAGAAGTTTATCGCATTGCGGGAATTGCTGAAGATATTACCCAGCGGAAAGAAGCAGAAGCCGCACTACAAAACTTTGCTGCTGAATTGGAGATTTTAGTAGAACAACGTACTGCTGAATTAGCCAAAACCAATAAACAATTACAAGCAGAAATCGCCAATCGCATCAGAGAACAGGAAGCTTTACGACAAAGCGAACAACGTTTTCGCAGCTACTTTGAATTGCCTTTAATTGGGATTGCCATTACTTCCTTAGATAAAGGTTGGTTGCAAGTAAATGATAAATTATGCGAAATCTTCGGCTATTCGCGAACCGAATTAAATCAAATGAATTGGGCTGAGATTACTCACCCTGACGATCTAGGGCTAGATATCGCCCATTTTAACCGAGTATTGACCGGAGAAATTCAAAGTTATTCGATAGAAAAGCGATTTATCCGCAAAAACGGCGAAGTAATTCACACCACCACGGTCACTCAATGCGTGCGCCAACAAGATGGGACGATCGATTACTTTGTGGCTTTAGTGCAAGACATCACCGAACAAGTAAAAGCAATTGAAAGATTGCGCTTATTAGAATCAGTGGTAGTCAATGCCAACGATGCAGTTGTCATTACAGAAGCAGAACCGATTGAAAAACCTGGCCCTCGCATTATTTACGTTAACGATGCGTTTACCCGCTTAACTGGTTATACAGGTGAAGAAATTATAGGGAAAACTCCTCGGATTTTACAAGGGCCAAAAAGCGATCGCGCTGCTTTGAATAAAATCCGCGCTGCCTTGCAAAAATGGCAACCAGTGGAAGTAGAAATTATCAATTATTGCAAGGATCGATCGGAAATCTGGGTAGAACTCAGCATCGTACCAGTAGCAAATGAAACAGGCTGGTATACTCACTGGGTAGCCATCCAACGAGATATTACCGATCGCAAACAAGCAGAACAAGCATTATACCGTCGGGAGCAGGAATTCAAAACATTAATCGAGAATTCACCCGATGTAGTTCTCCGTTGCGATCGCGAATTACGATATTTATACGTCAATCCAGTAGTAGAAAAAACTACCGGAATGCCAGCCGCTACTTTTATCGGGAAAACTTTCCGAGAACTAGGTTCGCCAGAAAACTTATGTCAACTTTGGGAAACGACGCTCGATCGAGTTTTTAGTACGGGTAAAGAACAAGTTATTGAATTTCAAACCTTTACCGTTAACGGACTGCGAAACTATCAATCTCGCGTCGTACCGGAATTAAACCAAGAAGGTTCGATCGAATCAGCTTTAGTGGTCAGTCGCGATATTACCGAACTCAAACAAGCAGAAGAAGAAAGAACCCAATTAATTCAAGAACAAGCAGCCCGTGTTTATGCAGAAGCTCAACAAAAAAGATTTGCTTTCTTAGCAGAAGCGAGTATGATTCTGGCTTCTTCCCTCGACTACGAAAGTACCCTCAGTCAGTTGGCACATTTCGTCGTACCTTACTTAGCTGACTGGTGTCTGGTTTATATAGTGAAAGAAAATGGTAGTATTTGTCCTTTAGCAGTTGCCAATCCCGATCGCACCGAAACAGAAAAAATACTAGAATTACAACGGCTACTATTAGTAAATCCCCACCAAACACATCCAATTCTAGAGATTTTACAGACAGGCCATCCAGCATTTTATCCCGAACTTTCTCAAGACAGAGCAGTTAACGGAGACAATGTTTTTAATCTAGAAATACCTAATCTTTCCTCTGCGATCGTCGTACCCCTGATCGTACAAGGAAAAACTTTAGGGGTGCTAACTTTTGCTTTTGCCGAATCCAAACGCCACTACTCTCTGCAAGATTTGGCACTAGCTGAAGAGTTAGCAAGCCGCGCTGCAATTATAGTAGATAATGCCAGAACCCATCAGGAAGCCCGGGAAGCTAACCGCCTGAAAGACGAATTTTTAGCCGTTCTTTCCCACGAATTGCGGACGCCACTCAATGCGATTCTCGGTTGGGCTACTCTACTGCGAAGTCGTAAAATAGATCCTGCCACCGCAGAGCGTGCTTTAGAAACGATCGAACGCAACGCCCGCGCCCAAACTCAAATGGTATCCGATCTGTTGGATGTCTCCCGCATCATCCGGGGCAAACTACAACTAGAACTGTCTCCTGTTGAGCTTAACCCGATAATTATGGTTGCTTTGGATACAGTACGACCGACGGCTGAAGCTAAAGGGATCGAACTGAACTATTTTGCCGAACCTGTGGGACTAGTCGCGGGGGATGCTGATGCTTTACAACAAGCGATTTGGAATTTACTATCCAATGGCATCAAGTTTACCCCCTCTGGCGGACGAATCGACATTCGTTTGTCACGGGAAATGTTGGGAGAACAACCATCAAGTACTACCCCTGCTCATTCACTCTCACCGGTCAGTAATTCCAAATCTCTCACTCCTAAATATGCCCGAATCCAAGTAAGCGATACGGGACAAGGTATTAATCCTAACTTCCTTCCTTACGTATTCGATCGCTTTCGCCAAGAAAACAGCAGCATTACGCGATCGCACGGTGGACTCGGCTTAGGATTAGCTATAGTCCGTCATCTAGTAGAACTACATGGCGGTACGGTTTTTGCCCACAGTCCCGGCGAAGGTAAAGGCGCAACGTTTACCATCAGGCTACCACTTCTAAAGGATGAAGGATAAAGTTTTTCGTAGGTTGGGTTGACGCGAGGAAACCCAACTCTGTCAAGAATGAAGGATGTACGATCGAATATATAGGATAAAGCCTGAAGGATAAAGAATGAAATCTCAAGTAAAAAATATTCCCCCCATCCCCCCATCCCCCCATCC
>DATNQN010000079.1 GCA_036703985.1 Leptolyngbyaceae cyanobacterium | reverse complement strand
GAATCTCTAGATTTATTTAGTGAACAAACTGCTAAATTAATGTCTTTAAGTCCTCATAAATTACCTTATTATCAACGAGGTCGTCGCGCCGAAACGCTTATCCAATCTACCTTTGAGCTATAGTTGTCGCCCCGTCAGGGCTTAATATTATGGTGAGGAATAATTTATTTGAGCTTTTTTTCGCATTTATTTCTAGAGGTTGGTTTAGAATTGTTTTTGCTCTGTTCAATGCCGATCGCGCCTTCTAAATTCGCACCTTGAAGATTAGTACCTTCTAAATTTGCACCTATTAGATTAGCACCACTCAAATTGGCATTTTCTAAATTAGCATCTTTAAGATTAGCGTTTTCTAAATTCGCACCGCTGAGATTGGCACCCCTTAAATTAGCTGGTACTAATTCTGGGCCATTACCACATCTAAATTGAACTAATTCACCACTTAAGTTAGCATTACTTAAGTCAACATTACTCAGATTAGCATTTTGTAAATTAGCACCAACTAAGTTAGCGTTGCTTAAGTTAGCATGACTAAGTTCGCAACCGGGACAATATCTAGTTCGCAACACTTGTCTAATTCCTGCTTCCTCGTTCCTTCCCACTTGTCCTTTTACTTCTTGCACGTTAATAGTACTGGAAGCTAATAAGCATAATGCAATGAAAGGTAGGTAAAAATTTTCGTATTTGGTAATTGTAAATTGAGTCATAATCGTCAAGTTAAGAATCGGTATTTATTTCTACAATCTTATTTCTGGAAGATACACCTGATTTGATAGTGATTTGGGATTTGGTAACGTTAAATTTTTTTGATAAAAGCTCGATCAACTCCTGATTCGCCTTACCATCTACTGGTGGAGACTTCAAATGTACGGTTAAACTACCGTCGGCTGCTTCTGCTATTTTCTGCTGTTTGGAGTTTGGTTTAACTTTAACTTGTTTTTTCATAGCGTTTTTTTCGATTTTCCGATAATTTCCAAATTTGTTGCAACCATAACCAACCAATCAGACAACCGATAACGTAGTGCGGAAAATCCCACCAAACAAAGGTAGTTCCCAGCAGCATCCTGCCCCAAAAGGTGGCGCGAATCTGTTGCAAAAGTGGCGGATGCCAAAGTTGGAGAATTTCGAGTACGCAGGTAACGATGAATACCCATATTGGTATTTTAATCACTGCTTGCCGCTTTGGGATGAGCAGAAATACGAACAAACACCAAAAGATTTCATAAAGAACGCCGCCACCATAATCATTGAACCACCAATCTAACGGCCCTTTGTAAAATTTAGATAAAAAGCCAAGGGGGGTGACGATAATTAGGGAGAGAATGGTTAGCAGACGAATGTTTGCTTTTGATAGCATTATTTTTTTACATTTCGGTTTTATTTAATATAAAGTAAAAATTAAAACCTGTCTGAACTAAATTATCGCTCAGACAGACATTATGAAGGATAAAGGATGAAGGATGAAGGATAAAGGATGAAGTAAAGAGAATCAAGTAAAAAGTTAAAATAACTTAATACTTGATCGGGCTAAATATAAGAATTAAATGCTTTTACAGGTTATCTACGAGGATCGCCGTAGCCAATCACGGCTATTTTATGCCTGTAAACTAATTCGCCGCCATACCAACCAGAAAGACCAAGTAGTAATGCCACAATTATTGAAAGGATCAAGCCTGTGGGTATGATTCCTCCAGCAAAATTTCCCCAACGTAATATTAGGTTAAAAACTGACAGAACTAGGACACCCACATTGATTAGCATATGTGCCCAGCCAGCACTGCGCTTGCGGACTCTTTCGATTCTAAGAAAATCCATTAAGCCGGTGATAGCTGCTACTACTGCTAAAGCTACCCCAGCTGCTAATAGCCAAAAAGCACCTCTTGCCCAGAAGAGATCTTTTGTCCACCAGTAAACTAAATCGCACACTGGTACGCCTACTAAAAAAGCGATCGGCAAAGTTACTATAACAGGATGGATGGGGTGTCCTGCGATCGCTACCGTGCTGGTTACCCCGCTATCACGATAATCAGTTTCATCACTTTCAATTAGCGGCGGAACATTTTGAGTTTGGGTCATATTTCTTTGTGTTTTTAGAATTACTAAAGTAAATAAACTCCAGCGTAATTGCGTTGGATCGGCCTACCAAAATACTGTTTATTGACCAGTTATTACTATTTCAACTGAAGTTCGATACTTATTACTTCAGCTACACAATAAGCCTTACTGAGTAAATCTAGACTACCTTCATCAAATGCGTATCTATCTGTCGGTGGAATAACAAAAATTGGCGATTCTATCTAAAAGTAGAAACTATCTTGATATTCCTGTCTTAAGGTATAAAATTCATTTTCGTCAAGCCATTAAAAATTCGATATAGAACCGTAACTGTGGGAAATAATCAGGTTAATTAAGGCAAATATTAGTTAATTTCTAATTCAGTCAAAAGAGAGAGGGAACAAATTAAATGTTATGACATTCTCAAGTTAGATTGTGTTTGCAAAGCAATCAGAAAATCAAAGAGGAGAACAGAATAATGGTATCGACTTTAGACGACACCAAGCGCATGGCTATCGGCATGAAACTTGCTGATATGAAAGCATTACAAGAGTTACTTATCTCCAACGAACAAAAATTTATAAATGAATGTGGAGATCAAGAAATTTCTAATCGTCTGCGGGAAATGCTGGAAGACGATCGGAAAAACATGGGAGTTTTAGATACGGTAATTGTTCAGTACGGTGTTAAAGCACAGCCAAAGCAAACCGTTACCAAAATGATTGAAGAAGCTCGGAAATTGATGGAAGGTTCCGAGTTGACTTTATTTGAAAAAGTAGCTCAACACGAATTACTCAAACACAAGCAAACCATGAGCGGATTGCTAGTTCACAAAGCTGCTCAAGTTGTGGGTGCTGATGTGGAAGCTGCTATTACTCCTTTGAATACGGTTAATTTTGAAAACCGCGCTCATCAAGAGCAACTGAAAGGTATTCTGGAAATTCTCGGAACTCGCGAATTAACTGGTAAAGATCCCGATCAAGGTATTTGGGCACGAGTACAAGATGCGGTTGCAGCTTTGTCTGGTGTAGTAGGCAGTACGCTGACCCAAAATTCCGGTATGTCTGATATGACCATCGAACAGATTATTCGCATGGATCATACTAAGGCTAATACTTTGTTCATGGAAATTCAAAACAGCAAAGATCCTCAGAAAATCCAAGAATACTTCGGTCAGCTTTACAAGGATTTAATGGCGCACGCCAAAGCGGAAGAACAAGTTGTTTATCCGGCAATCCGTTCTTATTACGAAAAGACTCAAGATTTGTATCAAGAGCAAGCTGAACAGGCACGAATGCTGGACGAAATTAAGTCTATGAGTCCTTCTTCGCCTCAGTTTAAAGAGAAAGTTCAGCAGTTAATGAAGGCGACTCAACATCACATTAGTCAAGAAGAAAATGAGATGTTCCCTAAACTCCGCGATAACTTCAGTAACCAACAACAGCAGCAGATGGCAAGCGAATTCAAATCTGCTAAGAGCAAGCTGCAAGACCAAATGGCTTCTTCTAAGAAGTAATATTGGCTTGATCCAAATGAAATAAATCTAGGAAGTCTAGGGAGCTAGCTTCCTAGATTTATTTCATTATATGTATGTCTATTGGATAAAAATAGTCAAAAATTTCACTAATTGGATCGGTCAATAGAAAGATGAAGATCTTTAAGTATTTATGACATTCTCAGAGTAGTAGGTAATTTTTGATGATTTGAGAAGAGAATACGACATGGTGCAAACACTGGATGATACAAAGCGTTCTGCCATCGGTATGGAACTGGCAGATATGAAAGAAATTCAAAATTTACTAATTTCCAATGAGGAAAAGTTCATTTCTGAGATTTCCGATCGAGAAATTCGCGATCGCATTCAAAGTATGCTGGATGACGATCGCAAAAACTTGGGCGTTTTAGATACCATCATCGTTCAGTATGGCGTCAAGGCACAGCCTCGCGATACCGTGAAGAAGATGGTAGAGAAAATGAACCAAATGATGGGAGGTTCCGAACTTTCTCTCTACCAAAGAGTATCTCAACACGAACTGCTGAAACACCAGCAGGTAATGACTGGATTGCTAATTCACAAGTGCGCTCAAGTTGTGGGCGCTGACATTGCAGTTGCGATCGCACCTTTAAACACTATTAACTTTGAAAACCGTGCTCACCAAGAACAACTCAAAGGAATTATCGAAATCCTGGGTACTCGCGAACTCACCGGAAAAGAACCAGATCAAGGATTGTGGGGACGAGTACAAGACGCTGTTGCCGCGTTATCAGGCGTATTTGGTAGCGTTGTTACCCAAAACAGCGATAAGCAGGACATGAACATTCAAGACCTAATTCGGTTAGATCACAACAAAGTAAATACGATCTTCACCGAAATGGGTGCGACAAATGACCCCAATAAAATTCAAGAATTGTTCGGTCAACTTTACAAAGATTTAACTGCACACGCCCAAGCAGAAGAAGAAGTTGTCTACCCGCGAGTTCGCCCTTTCTACGGTAACGACAATACCCAAGAACTGTTTGACGAACAAGCCGAAATGAAGCGGATGTTGGAAGAAATCAAAGCGATTTCTCCTTCTGCGCCTCAATTCAAAGATAAAGTTAAGCAGTTAATGGATATCATTGGCGATCACATCCGTCAAGAGGAATTTACTATGTTCGCCGCAATTGATAACAATTGTAGTAAGGAACAAAGAGAGCAAATGGCAACTGAATTCAAAGCTGCTAAGAGCAAAATTCAGGATAAGATGGCATCTGCTAAAAAGTAAGCTTTCTCAGGGTAAATAGGAAGCCAATTTTCTTCACTCATTACTTTAATTAGTAGTGGGCTTTTTTTATTGAAGTGTGAAAAGCATTTAAGGGGAGATGGGGAAAAGGGGAAAAGGGGAAAGGGGAAAGAAAAATTTGTGACTTCATCCTTCATCCTTTCCCTCGCCCCTAGCTTTGCACGATTTCGCCACCGTTGGGATGCAATATTTGACCGGACATATAGGAAGAATCATCGGAAGCTAAAAAGACAAAAGAGGGAGCAACTTCTTCTGGTTGTCCAGCCCGCTTCATTGGTACTTGTTGACCGAAACTAGCAACTTTATCAGGGGGAAAAGTGGCGGGAATTAAAGGTGTCCAAATTGGGCCAGGTGCGACACCGTTCACGCGAATTCCTTTTTCAACTAAAGATTGAGAGAGAGAACGGGTAAAAGCAACAATTGCTCCTTTAGTTGAAGAATAATCTAAAAGTTGTTTATTTCCGTGATAAGCTGTCACCGAAGTGGTGTTGATAATCGCGCTACCTTCTTTGAGATGGGGAAGCGCTGCTTTTACCATAAAGAACATCGAAAAAATGTTGGTGCGGAAAGTGCGTTCTAATTGTTCAGCAGAAATATCTTCGATGCTTTGTTGGGGATGTTGTTCGGCGGCATTATTGATCAGGATATCTAGTTTACCGAATCGATCAATTGTTTTTTTAACAGCTTCTTGACAGAATTTTTCGTCGCCAATATCACCAGCAATGGTGAGGCATTTACGCCCTTGTTTTTCAACTATTTGTTTGGTTTCTTGGGCATCATCGTTTTCGTTTAAATAAACGATTGCTACATCTGCGCCTTCTTTAGCGAAGAAATTGGCGATCGCGCGACCAATTCCACTATCACCCCCGGTAATCAATGCTACCTTGTTCAGTAATTTGTTACTACCCTGATAATTAGCATCATCTGACTTGGGTTTTGGGGTCATTTGGGATTCAATTCCCGGTTGCTGTTCTTGTTGTTGAGGTGGCTGTAACTGTTGACTTGGGGACATAAAATTTTCCTACCATTCTGTTTGAAAACCTAACTTGAGATTGAAAACTAGATGATTTGTTCCAACCTAATTAGATAGAGTAACAACCACAAACTTTTCCTTTATCAATCTATAGGTTGAAAGCAGGTAAGCCACTGCTCAACCTATAGATGTAGTATGGTGATTTAAAAAGAATCCATAATTTAGAAGTTAAAACAATTATTTGACTAATTAAACGTCTATTCCAAATTTATTATGGAGTATGAATTATTTATGGTTAATTGGTTGACTTTTCAGGAAATTGGGTAAGTATTGTAGCAAAAAAACTTAAGTATCAAAGTATTATAATGTGTAAAATAATACTTTTGCTCTTAATTTTATTTGCCAAAGGAACTAAGTATTCTCCCTAAACGTCAGTTTTTGGCAAATGAACTTAGTTTTGACTGATGACAACAAACACATTAGCTGTTACAAAAGATATGAAGAGCACAAGCAATCGGGTGCTGTCGCTCTTTGTAGAAATATTAAAATATCAGGGTAGCTAGAACTAAACTCCAGCGGTGCTAATCTTAATTTAGTTAGTACTTAATTCCCTATTTCATCTTCTGTTGGTGTGAGTTTTTTGAGATTAATTTTATGCGTTTACCAACGATCGCGCTTTTTACCCTAGCGACTTTAATAGCTGGGGTTGCGAATGCACAAGCTAATCCAAAGGAAAGTACAATAGTTCCTGCCCAGGAACAATCGACCAATCTAAACTCGGCAGTTGTTCAATCTGCCCTATCGGGAACTTCCCTATCTTCAATTCAGCTAACTGCTGAAATACCTCAAACAGAGTTATCCACTGTCGATTCTAATCAGACTTCATTAAATGATTTAGTGTTGACAACAGATACTAAGACGGAAGCACTTCCCACGGAGAAAGGGGCTACCGAATCATCGATCGCAGATGCTAACGAATTGCTGAAAGGTTGGCAAACTGAAAATCAGCCAAACACTTGTAGCGCACAAACTCCCCAAACTCCGCAAAGCAATTCATCCCAGCAGTTTCAGGTAGCGCAAGGCACTAGAAGCTGTCCCCGTCCCGATCGCATTTCCACCCTAGAAGTACCGGAAGTATCGACGGAATTTGAATCATCCCCCGCATTGAGCATTTATATTCCAGTTGGTTTTGGGGCCGATCGCAACAGCGTATTTATCAGCGGCGGTTATCAAAACACCACGCGAGACGATGCGGACGATAACAATGGCGCATTAGGTGTTGGTGTAGGCTTGGGAGATGCGGATCGATTAGTTGGGGTCGAACTTTCCTATGCTTTTGCTAACTTTAACGATGATATTGGCGAAGGCGGCTTTAACGCCAAAGTACACCGTCGGATCACCGATAGCTTATCGATTGCCGCAGGTTACAACGGCTTTGTCAATCTAGGTCACAACGACTTTGAACACTCCCGCTATGGAGTAATTACCAAAATTTTCCGCACCCGCGAATCAGTTCGCGACCCCTTCAGCCGCTTGTCTATCAGCTTAGGTGTAGGTGATGGACAATTCCGATCGAACGGCGCGGTAGATGCGGGAGACAATGCCCCCAACTTCTTTGGCAACGTAGCTTTTCGGGTGATTCGACCGATTAGTTTGATCACCGAATGGACTGGTCAAGATTTAGCATTGGGTCTTTCGATCGCACCCTTTAAAAACATTCCTTGGGTGATTACCCCAGCAGTCCGAGATTTAGTTGGCGCTGGTGACGACCCCCGATTTGTGTTAGGTTCTGGAATTTCATTTCAGTTTTAATTAAGAGGTGCTAAATCATGACTAAAATCAAATCCCTGGCTTGGGTACTTGGCTTATCAATGGTAGCCGCCACTTTCAGCGCTACTCCTGCCAAAGCCGATCACTATCCCGATATTACCGGCACCAACATCTGGAACAACACAGCACCCCAATTCGGTCGCCGGGGTGGTCGCATCGATCCTCAGCTGGTAGAACGGGTGAGAAGATTTAATCAAGAATCCCAAGAAGCTTATAATGCTTGTCTGGCAGCCGTGGAAGCGGCAGAACGCGCTCCCAGTGGCCCACGCCAGTTTTTACGCAATCCGCAGAACGTGAGTGCAGAATATCCAGCTGCTTGCCAAAGGCTGAATGCTTTGAGAAATGAGCGAAACACCTTGGCAAGTGAATTGGAACGCGCTGGCGGAGTAGGCTCTAATCCAGCTTACAAAGCTTGGTAAATTTTCCGATTGAAAAGCGGGGTAATCAACAACCCCATTGTGAGGAGAAGACACAAAATTTATGATGCACCAACAGCGTAAAAATTATCGGGCTACCGGGGTACAGTTATTATTGGGTGCGATCGCGGCAATTGCGATCGGCACTAGCGCCACCACTGTCAAAGCTCAGAATATCCCGTCCCAAGGCATTCGATACAACGAAGATACCGTAGTCGAATTTGAATTTAGAGAATCTCACGGTTACTATAAGTCAACCTTTGGCGTGATCAATTTGGCGACCCGCGAAACTACAGATTTGATCAGGGAAGTCAAACCTTTTGATGACTATAGCGATGTGTCGCGCTTAGACAATCCTTCTAGTGGCAATAACGATAGCGGTTCATCTAGAGACTTTTTAGGAACCCCTGGCAATTCCGTACCAGACCCGATTCAAAGGTTTACCTTTCAGGCTAACACTCCCTATGCTTTTTACCTGAAAGTTTATACTCCCCAAGATCGCTTAGTTGCTACTCTTTATTCCACCAGATTTGAAGAACTCAGTAGCATTTCAACTCCTGACTCTGCTAACTCTACTGGCGGTTTATCTGATGGAATAGTAGGCGATCGCAAAGGCGTCCGCATCAGTTGGGACGATACCGGACTACCCAGACCGGGGAGAGATCGAGATTACGATGATTTTATCGTAGAAGCCGGCGGTTTTCTAGTCACTGGCGTTCCCTGCGTCCGAGTGGAGTGATAAAAGAAGTAAAAAGTTAAAATAAAATACTTTTTACTTTTTACTTCATCCTCGATCTTTCATTTTTCTATAAATATAAATGCCGCTGAATAATGCCAGCGGCATTTATATTTATTACGTTCGTAGTGAGGACTTCAGTCCTCAAAAATTAGGCGGAAAGGACTCGCATTCCTTACTACAAACTATTTCAAACTGCTGCCATTTCTTGATGTTCGATGCGAGTTCCTAACAATTTAATAAATTCTGCCAGCCAGCGAGGATGGGCGGGCCATGCGGGGGCAGTTACCAGATTACCATCTACTAAGGCTTCATCCACTGGAATATGAGCGTAAAGTCCGCCTGCTAGGGTAACATCTGGGCCACAAGCGGGGTAAGCC
This sequence comes from Leptolyngbyaceae cyanobacterium, assembly GCA_036703985.1. Classification (GTDB taxonomy): domain Bacteria; phylum Cyanobacteriota; class Cyanobacteriia; order Cyanobacteriales; family Aerosakkonemataceae; genus DATNQN01. The sequence continues at coordinate 69,745 of DATNQN010000079.1, read as the reverse complement.
GTACAACTCTTCCCTTCTAAAACGCCGGCTGCTGCCAAAAGTTGCAAACCGTGACAAATAGCTGCGATCGGCTTGTTCGATCGGGCAAAATAACGAGTAATATCTAATACCTTTTCATTTAAGCGAATATATTCCGGCGCACGTCCGCCAGGAACCACTAAAGCATCATAACTTTCTGCTTGCACTTCATCGAAGTCGGCGTTTAAGGTGAAGTTGTGACCGGGTTTTTCACTATAAGTTTGGTCTCCCTCAAAATCATGCACGGCTGTTCGCACTTTCTCCCCAGCTTTTTTACCGGGACAGATAGCATGAACGGTGTATCCAACCATTTGTAATGCTTGAAAAGGCACCATTACTTCGTAGTCCTCTACGTAGTCGCCTACCAACATCAAAATTTTTTTGGCAGCCATATTTTATATCCCGCTTTAATTAACGTTTACTATAGCGATCCTAAATGAATTGCGAACAACTAAACCCCACCCTAGCCCTCCCCTTAGTAAGGGGAGGGCTAGGGTGGGGTTGATTATTTAAATACGATCGCTATATTTCATAGTAATCAACGGGGTAGCACCATCGGTATATACGCAATGCTAAATTAAGTTATCAGTCAAAGCAAGAGAATATACTTATAATTTTTTCTCAGGAGAGCCAAAAAAATAAATCAAGCTCTACATATAAAAGTTATTGCCCGCAAAAATACAGAATAATTTAAATATTATTGCTTTTTTTGCCAAGAGCGGATATTGTCAACTGTAATTTAACTAAAAAAAATAAAAATGCAGATATCGAGTAGATTAAAGTCATATAGAAGTAAATGCGATCGCATTACACATACTTAAAAAGCCGGGTAATAATTTCGATCGCTCAATCATTTTAGTAGGCACTATTTTTGCTTAAAAAGTACGGATATTTTTTACAAAATTTAAATTAACTTCTGCCTCCCGATAGAGCCAATATCTAAAATTTTTCTTTAGATTAGTGTGCATCTTTAAATAAGCAAAAACATAAGGTAATAGCTAAATGAAAAATAGCAAACTGAAAACGCCAAAGGGCTTTGAAAGTTTTTTGGCAAATCCTGCCATAGAGACAAATTTAGAATTATATAAACAAGCGATCGCGACAATTAGTACTGGTATTACTATATTAGATGCTAAAACACCTGAATTTCAGATAATTTACAGCAATTCAGCGTTTGAACAACTAACAGGCTATTCCAAGCAAGAGATTTTAGGACAGCACTGCCTTTTTCTGCAAGGAGAAGACACCGATCGAGCAGCTATTGAAAAAATTAAACAGGCATTGCGGATAAAACAGCAATGTAGAGTAATATTCAAAAATTACCGAAAAAATGGCTCTGCCTTCTGGAATCAATGCACTATTTCGCCAATTGAAGATGCTAAAGGCTACATTACTCATTTTATCGCCGAGCAAGTAGATGTAACCGCACAACAGCAAGCAGAGCAAAGATTACAAGAACGAGATATCGCTATGAATGCTTGTATTGATGGAATAGCCATTATCAATCACATAGGCGAATTTACTTATTTAAATGAAGCATACTTAAAAATTACCGGTTATAACCGTTCGGAAGATTTGATGGGGAAAAGCTGGGAAAAAATTTACGATCGAGCGGAAATGAGAATATTCAATCAATACGTACTGCCGATAGTCGAAAAGCAGGGAAAATGGCGCGGTGAAGCAGTTAGTTTACGACGAGATGGTAGCAAGTATCGGCAAGAATTAACCCTGAGTACTCTACCCGCTCAAAAGGGTATATTTTGTATCATGCGGGATATCAGCGAACGAAAACAAGTAGAAGTAGCGCTACAACAGGCAAATGAAGTACTCGAACGTCAAATTAACCAAGGTAGAATTGAATTAAGAAACGCGATCGATAAATTACACAAAGAAAGCATCAAACGTCAACAAGTGCAAGAAACTTTAAAAGAAAGCGAAATTCTTTTACAGTCAATTGTCACGAATTTGCCAATAATTTTATTTACCATTAACAAACAAGGTAATTTTGTTATTTTAGAAGGTAAAGGATTAAAGCCACTAGGTTTAAACCCGGAAGAGATAGTTGGAAAATCAGTATATGAAATATACAGTCAACAAACTGCGATCTTGCACCATATTAACCAAGCCTTAAACGGCAGAGAAACCTCCTGGATATCTGAAATAGGAGATTTCGTGTATGAAAATTGGGCTACACCGATCGAAAGTAAAACAGGTGAAGTGATTGGTTTGATCGGAATGTCAATTGATATTAGTTCCCATATAAAAACAGAACAAATATTGCGGCAACAAGCCGAACGAGAACGGTTAGTAGGAGAAATCGCCGCTAATATTCGCCGTTCATTAAATTTAGAACACGTTTTAAATACTGCCGTAGCAGAAGTCCGAGAATTTCTGCAAACAGATCGAGTTCTACTTTACCGCTTTGAATCTAATTGGAATGGGGTAGTCGTTGTAGAGTCTGTGGCTGAAGATTTTACTCCAATTCTGGGAATTCCCATTCACGATCCCTGCTTTAAAGAAAAATACGTAAATCTTTATCAACAAGGTCGCATTCGCATAATTCCAGATATTTATAACAGCGATCTTCATCAGTGTCACGTTGATTTATTAGCTAAATTCCAAGTGCGATCTAACCTGGTAGTGCCGATTTTACAAGGGGAAAACTTATGGGGATTGCTGATCGCCCATCACTGTCGAGAGTCTCGTCAATGGCAAGAATCGGAAGTTAGTTTACTGAGTCAACTAAGCGAACAAATCGCGATCGCGATCCAGCAATCAGAACTATATCAAAAACTAGAAAGCGAACTAATAGAGCGACAACAAACAGAAGCTACTTTGCGACAAAGAGAAACTCAATTATTTGAAAAAGCCACAGAATTGGAACACATTTTATATCAATTACAGGCTACGCAATCCCAACTTATCCAAAGTGAAAAAATGTCCAGTTTAGGCCAATTAGTAGCGGGGGTTGCCCATGAAATCAATAATCCGGTTAACTTCATTTATGCCAATATTTCTCCTGCAAAACATTACATAGAAGATTTATTAGAATTGATAAAAATTTACCAAAAATATTCTCATCTTCCAAGTTTTATGTTTAAAGTCGAAGAAAAAATTGCCGAAATAGACTTAGAATTTATTCAAGATGACTTGCCAAAATTATTAAATTCAATGCTGCTAGGAGCGGAGAGAATCCGCGAAATAGTGCGAAGTTTGCGTTATTTTTCTCGCCATGACGAAGCAGAAAGAAAAATAGTTGATATTCACGAAGGTATCGATAGTACCCTATTAATTTTACAAAATCGTTTAAAAGCAAAACCGAATTATCCCGCTATTGAAGTTATCATAGAATATGCCAATTTACCTAAAGTGGAATGTTATCCCGGACAACTTAACCAAGTGTTCATGAATATTCTGAGTAATGCGATCGATGCTTTAGAAGAAAGCAATAAGTATCTGTCAGTAAGTAATCGGCAAGAATCTCATTCACTACTGACTGCTGATAAAGAAGCACCTACTATTCGCATCCGTACTGAATTAAGGAAAAATAACACCGTAGCGATCGAAATTGCTGACAACGGTTCAGGTATGACAGAGAAAGTCCGCCAACGGCTATTCGACCCATTTTTTACTACCAAACAAGTTGGTAAAGGTACGGGGCTTGGCTTATCGATTAGCTATCAAATTGTAGTTGAAAAACACGGCGGTGAACTAAACTGCGTTAGCCACTCCGGACAAGGTACAAAATTTTCGATCGTCATTCCTGTCAAACAGAAAATTTGATTTTGCTCCGAAAAAGTAATTCTATCCACTCCCGCAATAGTAGCAATCCCCAATTTTAGCGATCGAGGATTATCTTACGCAAAATTAATTAATTGTTTACCATCTAAATTTTTAAATCTAAAATTGCTTTACTGCGCCATTTTTGGATGAAATCCTGCCAAATTTCGGGAGATATTTGCTCTTGCAGCCATTGTAAAGCTTGATTTTGATGTTCTAGAGAACGATAATACTTACAGACATTGACCATGATTAAAGGTGGTTGTGGTGGAATAGAAATTCCCGGTGTATTAGTCAAAGATTGATTGCGCCATTTTTTACTAAATAGATCGATCGCAATATCGGAAAGCTGCCCCTGCAACCATTCTAAAGCTTCGATTTGTTCGGTCAAACCTTTATAAATTTTACAAGCATCTATCAGAGTAAATGCTTCTGTCTGCGGCGGTTCGGTAGGTTTTGAACTAATTAAAGCGTTCCAAGTAGCTTCTTCTACTATGCCATTTTCAGCTAAACCTCTAGACTTTTGAAACGCCATTACAGCCGTTTCAGTTAAAGAACCAAAAATTCCATCAATTAGTCCTGGATTAAAACTCCAAGCTTGCAAATATAGCTGAGTATCTTTTACTTTTGTACCCTTAACACCTTTCTTTAAAGGTGTAGTTGGGGGGGCTAATTTTTGGCGAACTTCTTGGCGTAACCGAGGTAATTGATCGTACAGCCAATCACCGGGACATTTAGTAGCTTTAAAGTCGCGATGTCCTTTAATATTGTCTGGATTAATATTACACCCAGAACACAGAGCCGCACATAATTCTACTAAACTATTCCATTGAGTCGCTGACATTTTATTAGTCATGAAGTTGCCTTCATTTTCAATCCCCGGCGATTCATTAGCAGATTTATTCCCTGCATGAGCCGAACGGATGCACTTTCCTTGAACGATCGCAGTTAAAGTACCTTGTCTTCCTTCTAAAACTATACCGCTAACTGTATTCAAAAAGTTATGACCGGAATCGTTCCAGCCATTAGTTTTCATGTGGGTATTTTGAATGCTTTTGGCAAATTGTTTTGCCCCATTTAAAGTTCCTTTTGATATAGCATTTGGTGGATTAGGAGTATCGGTATGATGAATAATAATATATTTTGGTATAGTTTCTTCACATGGTTCTTTCGGAGGTATTGCACCCCAATCAGCCGCTGAAATAACGCTAGCAGTAAAAGGCATCTTGAGTTTCCTCCTCAATTTTTCTTCAAGTCAGTTATTTGGGAGTTAGCAGTCAGTAGTTAGGAGTCAAAATTCGCCAATTAAGGAAGTAGAATTTAAGGTAATAATTTAGAGTTATTCTATCTCTTGAATGGGGAATTCTCTCCTAGCCTCAGCTTTCGTTTTAAACTAATAGCTGTTAAATTTTCTGCACCAGTGTCGAACTGCTGTTGTTTCAGTATTTCAGCCAGAGATTTATTTGCTCCGGATGGCTTGCCAGTAAAATAGGAGGAGGAAAGTTTTAGTAAAAATTAGCGATCGCGCAATAAATTTACCATCCTAAGCAGAACCGATCGAGCGTAATGTTGGCAAAAATTTCGCTTATTAAAAGCACCTTCACTGCCGATCCGGGTTCTCCCCTTATAAAGTAGAGTTACTCTTTACCGAAAAGTTAAGGTTTTTGATAACCGACTGCTCTTGCTTTCATTCTTTTAGCCGTCTGAGGGTCTGTTTCAAAAGTCACCCAGCCTTTTCTAATCGCACGGCGGGGTAAAAAAGCGATTTGAAAAGAAGCTAATTCTTCTTGTCGGTCGGATTTTTCTAGTACTACTTCAATTTGTACATCTTCGGCTGTTTGATCTCCCTGATTAGTTACGGAAACGGGAACTATAAAATTTTGAATACCCTGCTTTGCTTTTCCTAAGGTAACGACTATTTGCGGGGGCGCTTCATGTATAGTTGCTGCATCGTAAACTAGGTATCCAAAGGTGGAAACTAGAAGTATAAAACCGATCGCAAAAATCAACCATTCCAGCCAATTTTTTTGGAGCTTAGTCATTGTAGTAATAGCCTTCCCGCAGATGCGCCTAATGTAGCAGGCATTCCCAGTACTACTGTTTGTGCCAAACAGGTAATCAGTGCAAGCCCGTCAAAGCGTCCGAAGATCCAAAGAATGGTGGCAGAAGCGACGAGCGCGATCGCATAAGTCATCACTGTACCGGAGACGATCGTATATATCCCTTCGTGGCGAGTAAACCGCTTGGCATCGATAAAATCGCTATAAAAAAGGATCAGCGCACCGAGAAGAATTGAAAGTAACGATAGTCCCAGCAGCCTTTCAGAAGTAATTTCCACCGCGATCGTAATTATTTCCTCGGTGGGTGCGATGTTGGCAGCAAATAGCACCGCACCGCAACAAGCGATCGTCATTTGCCCCCAGAAATTTGTATGACTTTCCCCAGGAGTAAGAGAACGCGATTGTCCGATATCTCGATCGATACCAGTATCGCATTCCTCTTCCTCGTTAGAATTACTGCCGAGTTGCGCTGTACCTACAGAGACGCCAATGGCTACCGTCATCGCTTCTACGATGATTTTGCCTGCAATCTCCTCAGTTGTCATATCAAAAGTGATGCGCCCCAGCAACCACAGAAAAGCCGCAGCAACTAATAACCCTAACCCTAACTCTTCTACCGAGTCGATTACTACTTCTAGGGAACTGGCATCCTGCCGCAACCCCGCGTAACGATTGTAACCAAGCAAGAGAGTAAAAGTAACTAGAACGTAAATGAAAATTCGGAAAGGATGTAATGTAAAACCCGCCCACCACACCTCCATCGTATAAAGGAGTGGCAAACTAAACATCAGTCCCCCAACCATACCCCGTAAGTACTCTTTTAGGGATCTAATTAGCGATCGCCCTCCATCCAGCTTGCACGATCCCTGAGTAGCTTTTTTATCGATCATCTAGTAAGGATAAATTTGATACTTCATCCTTCATACTCGATTTGGAATATTTTCCACTTCTAGCTTACGGCTGATCTCCTAAAATTTTTTTGTAGTAAGGACTTCAGTACTTTCCTCTACCCGATATTTGAAGACTTTAGTCCTCACTACGAACTTTTAAATCAAGTTAAATTCTTTCATCGCTGGCAAAAAGTTGCTATTTTCATGACTGGAACGACTGAGTTTAATCAAAGCAAAGCGCTGTAAAGGTGCGAGATTTGCCCATTTTTCCGGCGTTAAAATTACACCAAACTCTCGCGCTTTTTGTTCGACATTAACAGGTACGGTAGTGCTATCCATCCAAGCGGGGTGAGATTCCACGGGCAATTCACTAGCAGGCGTACCTGTTTTTTCCACAACTAAATCATGTAGAAATTGATGATAAGTTTGAATTTCTGCCGGGGTAGTACAGGGCATTTCTACCAAGCCTTCCCTTTCTGCTTGAGTAAAATGATTCCAATCGGATAACTTTAATTTGATACCGCAGGTATCCAATTTGTAACGCACCTGCATGGGAATGCAGCGTAAGGACTCAACAAAATCTGCTTCAAATTCAAAAAAATTACTCATAACTCGAATAGTGTATTCTCGGTTAGCCGTCAGGAGTGAGAATTGATGAATTATTCTCAGTCCCGAATGCTGGATTAACTTATTGTAAGGGTCTCGTCTGAGACGGATCGCGTAAAAAATTGATTATTCATCGTGAAGTTTCGTATTGATAAATCGCACTAATAAGTAGCTGATAGAAAGGGCAAAAATGGCTAGGGATAAACCAATTAATTCAGTACCATCTACTTTATCTAAATCCAAGATAATGATTTTTCTGGCAACGGCAATTAAAGAAGTAACGATTACTAACTCAACTTGAACGACGTGCTTTCGCAGGTAAGCTGTAATGTTATCTAGTAATTCTAAAGCAATTAAAATATTTAGAAACAAGCCAAAAAGCTGAATTAAAGTAGTGTTAAAAAACCCGATTGGTTCAGTAGCTACATCTCTGAACAGAAAGATAATCAGGTCTCCTACTGCTACCAAAATAACGAAAACCATTGCTAGAGATAGGAATTTAGAGACTAGGCTTTCAATCATTTTGATGAAGCCTAGAAATTCCCGATCTTCTCCAGCACGACCGATCTTGCTACCTATGTCCCTGAAAAACCCCATTTGTTTTAACTTTAAACAGAAGGCGATGCTGAGAGGATACTAGATTTTGGGGTCTGTAGCAAAGACTCGGTGGCATTTACATTGGCTGCGATCGGCACTAATTGGACAGCACAAGCTTTTAACTCCGGTTGCAGGGAATCCGGACAAGACTCTGGATGTGTCATCGCGTTAGCTTCTGCCGAGTCTGCCCAGAGTTCGCCCCAGTGCATGGGGACAAATACCGTACCGGGGCAAATCGCCGATGTTACTTTGGCGGGAAATCTGGCTTTACCGCGACGACTGCGGACTTCTACCCAATCATCTTCTTTGATACCGAGTTTGCCAGCATCGCGGGGATGAATTTCGATAAAAGGATTGGGGTGCATTTGGCGAATTTTATCGATTCTCCCGGTGCGCGTTTGGGTGTGCCAGTGACCGTAGAGCCTGCCGATCGTCAAAACAAAGGGATAATCGGGATCGGGCGGTTCTGCTAATCCCTTGGAATGATAAGCACCGAAACGGGCGCGTCCATCTGGAGTATGAAATTTTAGCTCGGTGTAAAGCCTTTTCGATAAAGCCGAGTTCTCCCCTGCTCCCCTGCTCCCCTGCTCCCCTGCATCTAAGGGGCAAGGCCATTGCTGTGGGCCATCTTTATCTAGCCTTGCGTGACTGACACCACTTTGATCGCAAGGACGCCCTTTGGTGATTTGGGCGAATTCGGCATAAACTTCGGCTGAGTTAGTAAAGGGAAATTGCTCGACAAAACCCAAGCGGCGTCCGACTTCTGCGAAGATTTCCCAGTCGGCTTTGGCTTGTCCGGGTCGATCGCGAAATGCCGGACAAAGGGTGATCCTGCGTTCGGAATTCACCATCACCCCAGTTTTTTCGCTCCATTGGGCAGCAGGTAGCAAAACGTGAGCGTAATTGGCAGTTTCCGTGGGATAGTAGGCATCTTGATAAACTGTAAAAGGCGATCGCAACAAAGCTTTTTTCGTGCGATCGACATCCGGCATACTAACAGCCGGATTAGTCGCCGCAATCCACAAAAAACCGACTTCCCCAGTTTCTAAACCAGTAATCATTTCCCATGCCGTCAAACCCCTGTCCGGTACGATTCTTCCGGCTGGTAATCCCCAAAATTGCTCTAATTCTGCCCGATGTTGTGGATTTTTCACCACGCGATAGCCCGGTAATAAGTGGGAAAGACCGCCAGCTTCCCTTCCCCCCATAGCGTTCGGTTGGCCGGTCAGAGAAAATGGCCCAGCCCCCGGCTTACCGATCTGGGCGGTCATCAGGTGCAAGTTAATAATCGTGCGGACTTTCGCCGTTCCTTCCGAAGATTGATTAACTCCCATCGACCACAATGACAACACCCGTTGCGATTCGCCCCAGTATCGGGCGGCGGTTTCCAATTGCTCGACTCCGATCCCGCACTTGCGAGCAACTACATCTGGTGTATATTCGCGAATCACTTCCGCATAAGCTGGAAAACCGCTGGTGCATTCATCAATAAAAATGCTATCAATATAACCCCATTGCATTAGCAGATGGGCAATACCATTTAATAAATCAATATCGGTACCGGGATTAATTGCTAAGTGTAAATCGGCAGCTTCAGCCGTAGTAGTGCGACGCGGATCGACTACTACCATTTTGACTTTGCCGTTATTTTTTTTGTGATGTTTTCGCAGTCGATTAAAAATAATCGGGTGGCATTCAGCCGTATTAGTACCGATTAAAAAAGCACAATCAGTTAAATCTAAATCGTCGTAACAGCAAGGTGGGCCATCAGCACCAAAACTTTGGATGTAACCCGCGACGGCAGAAGACATACATAAGCGGGAATTAGCATCGAAATTATTAGTGCCGAGACATCCTTTTAATAGTTTTTGGGCTATGTAATAATCTTCGGTTTGAAATTGACCGGAGCCGTACATACAAATGGCTTCTACCCCTTGGGTAAACCGCACGGTTTGGATGCGATTGACAATCGCTTCCAAAGCATCATCCCAAGAAACTTTCTCGAAAGGTTTATCCAATGATTCCCGCATCATGGGATAAAGCAATCTATCTTTATTTAAAGATTCGGCAATGGTTGCACCTTTAACGCATACCATACCCTGACTGGAAGGATGTGCGCGATCGCCCTGTACTTTCCAAGTAGGAAATCCTTGACTGTCTCGATTTACAGGTTTGCCAGGTTGGGCTGGCGGCGATACTTCTAAGCCACAGCCAACACCACAATAAGGACAAAGTGTTTTTGTTGAGTCAGTCATAAATTTATCTAAACTATATGGCTAATATTTATTAGGGAAGGATGAAGGATAAAGTCAGAATTCAGGAGTCAGAAGTCAGAAGTTAGAGTTACAAATTTTCCCTTTCCCTTTCCCCCTGCCCCATCTTCCCTCTTTCATCCCCCCATCTTCTATTCCCCTTGCTCTTGTTCGTAAGCCAACATAGCAGGAAGAGTTGGCTGTTGCATTCCCATTTCTGTTTCTTCCCCTTCATGATGTGCGGAGAATGAACCTTTTGGTTCTTTGAGGAAAAACCAGCAAAGGAAGGTGACGATCAAAGAGCCAACACCCAGAGTTTGGAAGAAAATAGTGTTGCCCACTTGTCCTTCCGGTAACAAGCTGTAGAGAGTGAGATAGGCAACTGCTCCCACGTTACCGTAAGCACCAACGTTACCCGCAATTTGCCCAGTAACTCGCCGTTTGATCAGGGGTACGATCGCAAATGTAGAACCTTCCCCAGCTTGCACGAAGAACGAACCAGCCATCGTCATCAGGATTGCCAACGGTAGCCACCAGCTGCTGTTGATGCTGCCAAACATCAGATAACCGATACCCATACAGCCTGTCAGTACGGTCATTGTTAGTTTGCGGCTACCAAGTTTGTCGGAGATTAAGCCACCGCCCGGACGTGCTGCTAGGTTCATGAAAGCATAGGAAGCTGCGATCGCACCAGCCATTACCTTACTTAAACTAAAGGTATTTTCAAAGAAGGCTGGCAGCATGGAAACTACAGCTAGTTCGGAACCGAAGTTAACAAAGTAGGTGAGTTCCAACATCGCTACCTGGGAAAACTCGTAACGGTCTTCTGCCGGGTAACGTTTTTTACCCATCACTAATTCTTTATTGACAGTCCAGCACTTATATGATTGAAAGGCGTACAGACAAAAAAGCAGGAACCAAGCGATATAGAGTTGGGATTGGTTGAAAAAGCCTACTTTGTTTAAGCGCCAAGCTAGGACGGCGAGAATACCACTCAGAGGAATATTCATCACCATCATGAACCAGAAATCTCTTCGGCTGGTAACTTCTATGCCGCCGTGACGTTTCGGGCGCTGATAAACTTTGCCAGTAGGGGTATCTTGAACGTTGAAGTAATAAGTAGCACCGTAGATAGCAGCAACGATCCCAGTTAGAGCGATCGCAAATCGCCAGTTAATTTGACCCGCCGCCATTACAGAAGTAATTGTCGCAATTGTCGGTAAGGTAAATGCTGCTGCCGCCGAACCAAAATTACCCCAACCCCCATAAATTCCTTCAGCTAAACCAATTTCTTTCGGGGGGAACCATTCCGCTACCATGCGGATACCGATCACGAAACCCGCACCCACAATACTCAGTAACAACCGACTGATGACCAAACTGTTAAAGTCTTGTGCAAAGGCAAACAGCAAACAGGGAATGGCTGCATACATTAACAGCAAAGAGTAGGTAATTCTCGGCCCGTATTTATCCAAAACCATGCCGATAATAATGCGGGCTGGTACAGTTAGTGCCACATTACAAATGGCGATCGTTTTCATCTGACCGGAAGTAAGATTTAATGACTCTTGCACTGCTGTTGCAAAGGGTGCAAAATTAAACCACACCACGAAAGAAAGAAAGAAAGCAAACCAAGTCAGGTGCAAGATTCGGTAGCGTCCGTGGAAAGACCACAGTTCGTTTAACATCAATGCCTTCCTAAAATTTAATAACTAGAAAAAATCAAATGATTTTAGAATTCGGATTTTAGACTTATGACTACAGATATATCCAATCTTTATAGTTTTAACTAAATCGAAAATCCAAAAACATTAAATCCAATCCGATTGCCACGCATCTAATTTGTCCGGGGCTTACTCTATTTGTAGGGTGCGTTAGCGAAGCGTAACGCACCATCACCATCACAACAAACAAAAAATTAAATGGGTAGCAGCTTATTAATTAAGCATCAATCACTACTTTGCCAACGGGATGAGAGATGCAGGTCAAAATAAAACCTTGTGCTTTTTCGCTATCATCAAGAGCATCGGGTTCCCCTTCATACTTGACTTCACCTGTTAGCAGTTTTTGTTTGCAAGTTCCACAACTGCCAGAACGACAACTGCTAGGGATATCAACTCCTTCTAGTTCGGCTACGTCAAGAATGAATTGTTCTGAATCGCAATTGATTTCTTTACCAGATTTAGCGAATGAGATTACTGCTGGTTGCGAAGATTCAGGTGTTGTTGTAGGGGCTGAAATCGGGGGCGTTGCTACTTGCTGAGAAACAAATCGAGATTTACCATTTTGAGAACCGGATTCGATGCCGAAAGATGCCATAAACTCTTGTTCTTCTACCTTTATTTCGGTGGAATTATCGATTCTGCTTGGCGTTTCTTCTTTAGGTGCAGCACCGAACTTTTCAATCAAAATTTCTCGTAAAAAATGTTTCAAATCATCGCAAGGAATTCCTTTATGCACGCAACTACCCAAGTGGGCATCCTTACCTACTTTTCCACCCATATAAAGGTCAACGCCTTCGACGGTTTTACCATCTTTGCGTACCTTAGTTCCCATCAATCCAATATCTGCTACTTGTGGTTGACCGCAAGAATTAGGGCAACCAGTCCAGTGAATTCTCACTGGTTTGGTAAAAGATAATTCCCTGTCTAATTCCTTAACTAAGGATAGTGCTCGATTTTTAGTTTCCACTAAAGCGAAGTTGCAAAATTCTGCACCAGTGCAAGAAACTAATGTTCTTTCTAGAGATGGGGGGTTAATGGTAAGTTTTTGTAGCAGGGGTTCTGCTAAGAAAGCTTTCAGACGAGTATCTGGAATGTAGGGAATAATTAAATTTTGTTCGACGGTTAACCGAATTTCTCCGTTGCCGTAAACTTCTGCCAGCCTTGCCAATTCAAACAGATCGGAAGCGTACAGCCGCCCGACGGGAACGTGCAAGCCCACGTAGTTAAAACCATGTTGTTTTTGACGATAAACGCCTACATGATCGCGTTTTTCCCATTCAATTTCGTCTTTTTCGGCTTCCCGTTCCAGAGGATGCCCTAGATATTTTTCGACTTCGGAACGGAACTTTTCCATGCCCCATTCATCGATCAGCCACATCAAGCGGGCTTTTTGTCGGTTCGATCGCAATCCGAAATCGCGATAAACTTCTAAAATCGCTCTACTGACGGGTACCACGTCTTCTGGCTTAACCCAAGCGTGAAGGGGAATCGCCGCATCGCAACGTTTGGCAGAAAAGAAACCGCCCACTAAAACGTTAAAACCGATCGCGCCATTTTTAAAAGCAGGTACGTAAGCGATATCGTTAATTTCTGCGTGAACGGAATTATCGCGACAACCAGCCACGGCAATGTTGAATTTGCGGGGTAAGTTACTAAACTCTGGATTACCTTCACCGTTGTTGGTAATCATGTCTTGAAGATTGCAAGTAATCCCGCGAGTATCGATTAGTTCATCTGCATCAATTCCAGCCACTGGAGAACCAGTGATGTTGCGAACGTTATCCATACCGGATTGAATGCTAGTTAAACCGCATTTGTGCAAGCGATCGAAAATTTCCGGAATATCTTCAATGCGAATTCCGCGCATTTGGATGTTCTGCCGAGTAGTGATATCGGCGTTTCCTTCAGATTGAAATCCTGTCGATTTTGTGTAGCGTTGGATGATTTCTGCCAGGACTTGCATTTGAGAAGAGGTGATAATTCCACCCGGTATCCGCAACCGCATCATGAAGTGACCGGGAGTAACGGGACGATGGAAAATTCCCATCCATTTCAAGCGATGATCTCGGTCGGTTTCATCCATCGCTTCCCAACCAATTTGGGCAAAATGCGCTAGTTCTGCTTTGACAGCTAAACCATCTTTCTCTGCTTTAAATTTTTCAAATTTGTTTTGAGTTACTGTGGATATGGCAGTGCCGGTCATTCGTTGATTCTCCTCAAATACCTGTTATTTAGAGCTATTTGATATAGCAAATTAAAATTCTTTTCGGCGTAACTTTATTTATTTATTACCTGTTACGCTAGTCGCACCATTCGAGTAAATTTGTATGCTTTGTTACCGAGTAATCATTTAATTTTACATTTCTATCTTTGGAAAGACTGAAAGATTGCTTTGAGGTAAAAACGAGCGATGCACAGTTGCCTTGCTCGTGCAATTTTTGCATTTTATTTCTGCTTGCCCGCCCTTTGTAAATTTGCATTGTGCAACCTAAATAATGCGTTTATTTGATTACCTCTTGTAGTTAAGTTAAAAGGATAAAACAGTTAATTTAGTATCTCTGGTTACAAAATATGGCAATCGATGAATTAAGCGCATTTGATTCATGCTATTTCTACATCACATCGCCATTTGAGGATGAAAGATGAAAAATGAAGGATGAAATGTAAAGCCTGGAAAACCAAGTATAAAGCCTGAAATATCGATTAAAGATGCCTCAAGCTGCATATCCTATTCTCAGGCTCTATATTTATCCTTCATCCTTCATCCTTCATCCTTCATCCTTTAGCCTTTAGCCTTCATCTTCAGCCTTATTCAAAATGTGCAAAGCGTCGGAACAGGAAGTCCAAAGCGTAGTTACGCAGTTCGTAATAATGGGAATCTTCCATGATGGCAGCGCGGTTGCGAGGGCGAGGAAAGTTCACTTCCATAATTTCGCCGATGGTGGCTGCTGGGCCATTGGTCATCATGATGATGCGATCGGCAAGGAACAAAGCTTCATCGATATCGTGAGTGATCATCAAAACCGTGACTTGATGTTCTCGCCAAATTTGCAATAGTTCTTCTTGTAGTTCTTCCTTAGTAATAGCGTCTAGTGCGCCGAAAGGTTCGTCGAGAATTAAGACTTCCGGACGGATGGCTAAGGCGCGGGCTATAGCAACTCGCTGTTTCATCCCGCCAGAGAGTTGACTGGGGCGTTTGTGTGCTGCTTCCGTCAATCCCACCATCGCTAGATGTTCCTTGACGATGGTCATTTTCTCCAGCTTGGGTTTATCCGGATAAGCTGTATTGACGGCTAGGTAAACATTTTCAAACGCTGTTTTCCAAGGCAGCAAGGCATAATTTTGGAATACCATCATCCGATCTGGGCCGGGTTTGGTGATGCGAGAACCCCGCAGGCATACTTCCCCCTCTGTTGGTTTGTTAAAACCCGCTACCATGTTCAGCAAAGTAGATTTACCGCACCCAGAGTGACCGATCAAACAGATAAATTCCCCTTCATGTACCGTAAGGTTGACATTTTCTAATACTGTGTAAGGGCCGTTTGGTGTGGGATATACTTTCGAGACATTCTCGATCGTTAACAAGGGGTTGCTTTGAGTTGGCTGTTTTACTTGAACGGCAGTATTGTTGAGGATCTGCATAATATGAATGATGAAGTATGAAGGCTAAAGTATGAAGTACGAAGTATGAAGTGTGAAGTATGAGGTTGGAAGCTTAATGATGAAAGATAAGAGTTGAAATTTCATCCTTTACACTTCATCCTTCATCCTTTACACTTCATCTTTTTTAAGCTGCTGATGTAGTTCTCGGATCGATCGCAATTTCTTCTAATTGGATCGGTCGTTTAATTTCCAGATGCTTGAGATAATCAATGGGGTCATCGGGGTTGAAAGTGACGCCATCAAACAGTTTGAAAGGTGCGCGATCGGGTTCTATGTCAGGCCATCCCAATTGACGTGCTGCTTCGCCAAACAAGTCTACCCGGCGCACTCTTTCGAGGATTTCAATCCAGTTTTTCGGGAAGGGAGTTAAACCCCAACGTGCCATTTGAGTTAATATCCATAACCCTTCTACACGACCGGGGCAGTTAGTATTGTCATAGTGAAACTGATTGAAGTGAGGTAAGATTTGAGCGGGAGCACCAGTACCTGGATTGTAATGTCCTAAGAATCCAGGCCGAATATATTCAGCAGAAACTCCCAAATATTCGGGCTGAGAAAGTAAATCGACAATTCCTTCTCTGTTGCGACGGTCTTCACAATATTCACCAGATTCTAAAAGCGCTTTTACTAAAGCAAGATTAGTTTGGGGGAATTGATTTGCCCAATCTTCTCGCACGCCTAATACTTTATCGGGATTTCCCGGCCAAATATCTAAGTCAGTGGCGATCGCAAAACCCAACCCTTCATAAATAGCGCGACAGTTCCAAGGTTCTCCAACACAGTAACCATCGATATTTCCGGCTTTTAGTTGGTTCACCATTTGTTGTGGTGGAACTACGACTAAATTGACATCTCGATCCGGATCGATACCACCGGAAGCTAACCAATAACGCAGAAGGAAATTGTGCATAGAAGATTCATGCACGATTCCAAAAGTGTAAACTTTATCTTTAGTTTCCGCGATCGCGCGTTTCAAATCCTTGAGCGTTTTTACCCCTTTTTCCAAGAAATGATTGCTTAAAGTAATCGCGTTACCATTGCGGCTGAGAACCAGAGGAGTAATCACGGGAACTCCATCTAATTGGGCACCTTTAATCGGCATCATACCTAAAGTCATGGCTAAAGGCATTCCCGCTACCATCGGCGCAGCATCCAACCGTCCGGTAGCGATACCTTGCGCGATCGCATCCCAATTTTTTTCTACAACAAAATTGACTTCTTCTATGCCATGTTTTTGGAAGAAACCTTTTTCTTTGGCAACTACCAATGGGGCACAGTCGGTAACGGGAAGAAAGCCAATATTTAATTTCCGCTTTTCTAAATCGCCAGCAACTTTTGCAGGTTGCTTAGTAGTTGATGTTTGCGTAGCTTTGCGTTTCTTATCTCGTTTTTGTTGGTTTAAGAAGTTAATCATTTGGTTACGCAAATCGTAGTAACTGGGATGATTAACTACTTCCAAACGGTGGCGGGGACGGGGGATGGGAACTTGTAATATTTGACCGATGTGGGCTTGTGGGCCATTGGTCAGCATCACGATGCGATCGGACAATAGCAACGCCTCATCGACATCGTGAGTCACCATCACGCAGGTAACGTGGCTTTCTTCGCAAATTTTCATCAATTGTTCTTGCAAACCACCCCGCGTCAAGGCATCCAACGCGCCAAACGGTTCGTCTAATAATAGTAGTTTAGGACGGATCGCTAACGCTCTTGCGATCGCAACCCGCTGTTTCATTCCCCCCGATAACTCACCGGGTTTTTTATCCGCCGCGAGTCGCAAACCTACTAAATCAATGTGATGTTCCACAATACCCCGTCTTTCTCCAGGGGGTAGATTTCGCATCACTCTATTCACGGCTAAGGAGATATTTTCCCTTACCGTTAACCAAGGCAACAAAGAATAATTTTGAAAAACCACCATTCGATCTGGCCCTGGTTTGGTGATTTGTCGCCCTTCTAAAACAATCCCGCCTTTGCTGGGCAGATCCAAACCAGCAATCATATTTAGCAAGGTTGATTTACCGCAACCAGAGTGTCCGATTAAGGAAACAAACTCGCCCTGTTTGATTTTCAGTTCGATATTTTTCAGGGCAACATACTGACCGCCATTGGGGAGATCGTAAACGCGATCGACGTGATCGATTTCAACAAATACAGACATAGTTAATAGAGTATGGGGTATGGGGAATTGGAAATGTGGAATATAGTGGTAATCGGTAACTATTTAGCGTTTTTCTGTCCTTCTACCCGATTAGCGATTACCACAACTCCTGACTTTTTTATTCTGAATTCTGACTCCTGAATTCTTCTTCTACTTTTGTTCTGCTGGCACCACGATCGAAGCAATGTATGCCACAAACTTATCTAGCAACAAACCGACAACACCAACGTAAATCAGCGCCAATATTAACTGGCTGATTTGCGTATTATTGTAAGCATCCCAGATAAAAAAGCCAATTCCGACGCCACCAACCAACATTTCCGCTGCCACAATTGCCAACCAAGATAAGCCGATCCCAATTCTCAAACCAGTAAATATGTAGGGAACCGTCGCCGGGAACAAAATATTAAAGAAGTATTCATGACCGGAAAGTTGCAACACTCTAGCCACATTTCGATAGTCTTGTGGCAAGTTCTGTACTCCTACCATCGTGTTGATAATAATCGGCCAAATCGAAGTAATAAAAATTACAAAAATTGCCGAAGGTTCGTTTTGATTAATTGCTGCCAAGGCAATCGGTAACCATGCCAAAGGAGGAATAGTTCGGAGAACTTGGAACATCGGATCTAAAGCTTCATAAGCAAATTTATTAGCACCGATCAAAATACCAACTGCAATGCCAACAATGGCAGACATCGAAAAACCAAGGGCAACCCGTTGTAAGCTGGCGAATATTTGCAAAGCCAAACCTTTATCGATACCGCCGTTATCGAAAAAGGGATTAATAATGTAAGGATTAAATGTATCTGTAACTACTTGAATAGGCCCGGGCAATCCTTTTGAACCAGGCAAACAAAGTAATTGCCAAACTACTAAAAATATGACTAATGCAATCAGTGGGCGAATTACTTTGTTGGAATTTTTACCTACAAAAACACTAATCGGGTTTGGCAACTTTCTCCTGTTACCTCTAATATCCATTTTCGCTGTCATTTCCCCTTCCTCCATATCTTGACTGTTGATTAAGAAAGGTCATTTGTCAAAGAACCTAATCAACTAACAAATGACCGATAACCCATAACTAATGACTAATTAAACTTTTTTGATTGCGAGACCCTTCAAGTATTCTTGTGGATTTTCAGGATCGAACTTCGTACCGTCAAAGAATGTCTCTATTCCGCGAGAAGTGCTAGTAGGAATTTCGCTTGCCGATACACCGATAGCCTTAGCTGCTTCTTTCCACAAATCTTCTCGGTTTACTTTATCAACTAATTCCTTAACATTAGTATCTGCCGGAATATAACCCCAGCGAATATTCTCAGTCATAAACCAAGTATCGTGACTCTTATAAGGATAAGAAGCGTTATCTGCCCAGAACTTCATGAACAAGTTGCTATTTTGCAAAGGTTGACGACCATCACCGTAATCAATATTGCCTTTAGAGCGCTCGATAATATCTTTAAATGGTACGCTAGTCCATTTTTTCTGAGACATGATTTGGCACATTTCTTCTTTGTTTTCTGCCTTTTCACACCACTGCTGTGCTTCTAGAACTGCCATTAAAAGTGCTTTAGCTGCTTTGGGGTTTTTATCCACCCAATCAGCACGCATCGCAAAAGCTTTTTCTGGGTGGTCTTTCCAAAGTTCACCCGTGATTAAAGCTGTATAACCCAAACCTTGGTTAATTAATTGCGCGTTCCAAGGTTCACCTACACAAAAAGTTTCCATATTACCCGTTTTCATATTCGCCACCATTTGCGCTGGTGGTACGGGAATTACAGAAATGTCTTGATCTGGGTTAATACCACCAGCAGCTAACCAATAACGCATCCAAAGGTCGTGAGTACCACCGGGATAAGTCATAGCAGCTTTCAAATCGCTCTTGCCACTTGCCTTGACTTTCGTAAAGGCATCTTTCAGCCCTTTGCTATCTAAACCTACTTTAAAATCTTTATAATTATTAGCAATAGAAATTGCTTGACCGTTGACATTTAACCGCGCCAACAAATACATCGGTACTGGCTGTTTGGTTTTGGTTTGTCCCAAAGTCATAAAATAAGGCATGGGGGTTAAAATGTGTGCCCCGTCAATACCTCCTCCACCTGAACCTGTTTCTAAATTATCGCGAGTTACTGGCCAAGAAGCTTGTTTAATAACTTCCACATCCTTCATACCATACTTATCAAAAAATCCTTTTTCTTTAGCAATAATTAAAGGAGCGGAATCAGTTAAAGCAATAAATCCTAATTTAGCGGTAGTAACTTCTGGTGCATCGGCAGCGCTAACATTAGCTGCTGGTACTGCACTTGGAGTCGGGCTGGTAGCGGTTGTAGAGTTACCATTTGTGGTGGATGCGTTGTTAGAAGTACAGCCATGAAATAATAAAGTACCTGCTGCGCTTGCTCCGGCTGTAACGATGAATTGTCTTCTAGATAGTCTGCTCATTTTCGCTTTCTCTGTTGCTGATTAGTTGTTGAATGTAAATTTTGTCTGGCTGTTGTGGCAATATTGAGAATTAAGCCTACACAAAAAAAATCAATGGAAAGGTATAACAAGTAGCAAAAATTAGGTTGTATTTTTTACTTCCATTTTCTTTCTATAAGTCTGGAGTAAATTTGTTCGCAAAAGCTGGAAATACAGGAGATTCAGGCGTGAATTAGTACGCTTTTTGACAAGCTAGCTCCGAAATGGGCAATTAACAAATTTCGCAAAATAGGTTTCAGGTCATGGCAAGGAATACTTTTCATTACGCAATTGCCTAGTCGCGCATCTTTACCGACTTTTCCACCCATATAAATGTCAACGCCTTCGACGGTTTTGCCATCTTTTCTGACTTTCGTACCCATTAAACCAATATCGGCTACTTGGGGTTGACCGCAAGAGTTAGGGCAACCAGTCCAGTGAATTCTGACTGGTTTGGGAATGGAAAGTTCTGCATTCAGTTCGTCAACTATCTCGACTGCCCGGTTCTTAGTTTCAATTAAAGCGAAGTTGCAAAATTGCGCTCCCGTGCATGAAACCAAGCTGCGTTTGAGTGGTTCTGGATTGATGGAAAACTTCTGCAATATTGGCTCGGTTAAGAAGGTTTCTAAGCGAGAGTTGGGAACATGAGTAATAATAATATTTTGCTCGACTGTTAGGCGAATTTCTCCACGGCCATAAACATCTGCGATTCTTGCTAAATCGAACATATCTTGCGCGTAAAGTCGTCCCACTGGAACGTGCAATCCGATATAGTTTAAGCCGGGTTGTTTTTGTGGTTGAATGCCAATGTGATCTCGTTTTTCCCAACTAATTTCATCTGTTTCGGCGGCTGTTTGCAGAGAGTAACCTAGTGCTTTTTCGACTTCGATTCGGAATAGGTCGATACCCCATTCATCTATCAGCCACATCAGCCGTGCTTTTTGTCGATTTGCTCTCAAGCCGCAGTCGCGAAAAACTACTAAGATGGCTTTGCACAAATCGATAACTTCTGTTGGCGCGACCCAAGCGTTGAGGGGAATGGCAGCTTCGCAACGTTTGGCGGAGAAAAAACCACCTACTAAGACGTTAAAGCCGATAATTCCGTTTTTGTAGGCGGGTATAAAGGCGATATCGTTGATTTCGGCATGAACGGAATTGTCTCGACATCCCGCGATCGCAATATTAAACTTGCGAGGTAAATTAGTAAAAGCTCGATTTCCCTCTCCACAATTGGTAATCTCATCCTGCAATTGCTGGGCAATCTCCCTCGTATCAATCACTTCATCCGCATCAATACCCGCTACCGGAGAGCCAGTAATGTTGCGAACATTATCCATTCCTGACTGAATACTAGTTAAACCTACAGATTTCAGCTTTTGAAAAATACCCGGCAAGTCTTCGATGTGAATTCCCCGCAGTTGCAGGTTTTGTCTGGTAGTAATATCAGCACTACCATCCGAGCCATATCGCTGTACTATTTCAGCCAGCGTTACCATTTGGTCTGTCGTAATGATGCCATTGGGCAACCGCAACCGCATCATAAATTTACCAGGGGTGACGGGACGGAAGAAAACACCCAACCACTTGAGCCGATGTTCTCGGTCTGTTTCATCCATCGCTTCCCAGCCCATTCTGGCAAATTGTTCTAGCTCGGTTTTGACTACTAAGCCATCTTTTTCTGCTTTGAATTTCTCAAATTTGTTCAAATTTGCCGTTACTGTGGCCGTGCTTGTCATCTGTTATCCCTTTAATTTTTTGATAGCTGAGATATCACCGCCTGTTTATACAGAGCCAGAACTTTTTGAAATATGAAAGATGAACTACAAACAATGAAAAATTAATCGTTCAAAGTTTTTACTTCAGCCTTTAAACTTCATCCTTCATCTTTTCTTTAGATGGCTGTTTGTTGCTTATAACGCTACTGGGACTAAATGTGTAAATTCGTATCCTTTATTACAAAATATTTCTTTACATGACTTTTTTGCATGGATAGAATGCTTTTACTGCATTTATATCTTTCGATAGATGAGTTTTTGGAAAAATTACAATTATGTAAAAAGCGGATTTAGAGTATCCGCTTAAAACATCAATAATTATTCTTTGTGCATATTGACAAAACAGTCTTTTTGTATATCAGTATGAACGGGACTTACGGAAAATCACGAGAGTTTAAGGGTTGTCGGAGCGGGCTTCACCTGGATTTCTGCCGAACGGTTTTGAAAAAAAGGCTATTTGTGAAAGAATGGCACGCTTGTTAAGCGAGGCGCTCTAGTTCCCAGACTCAGCCTGGGAACTAGGAAAAACTACCAAAACCGCCTCTAATTCTGCAATTGGCTGCGTAAGTCCCGATCGATATATGAGCTTGCTTTTGATGCAAATATTGCATGGAAATTATTTATTTATAGCATACTACTTATTTTTCTGTAATTTTTAATACAAAAATTTTAGTATTTCAAAAATATTTTTGTTAATAACAGACCTATTCCAAACCTCAAACGTGAGAGAGAATCGCCTCTAAAAAGAGAGGCGATTTTTTGTATAAACCTTAAATTTTAAATGTAATTTAAATATGGTTTTTGGTGAATTAAAGAGGTAATATTTAATGAATTATAATCAAAAAAATTGTTATAAAATGACCGATTTACTTGAAATTAACCAAAAATCTGAATTAATGATGGAGAACGTGTTAGAACAAGCAAACATCGCATCGCACCAACAAAATTGGCCGTTGTTAAATCACTATCTGCGCCAAACGATCGAGCAAGAAAAAGGCAGAACGTCTCAAGCCACGCTCGATCGGAAAAAAATACTCCATTGGGCTTTGGAAGTTCTGGAATGGGGTGATTTTCAAGACCGTTGGGAAGTGGTAAAGATTTTTCCTTCTTTAGGTACGATCGCGATCGCACCCCTAACTAACATCTTACAAGATGAAGAGGCAGAAGAAGAGTTACGCTGGTTCGTGGTGCGAATCTTGGCAGAATTCAACACCCAAGAAGTCATTCATGTTTTGGTAGAAATACTCAAAACATCGGAAAGTGAAGAATTAACGGCAATGGCAGCAGAAGCATTAGCTAATTTAGGACAAAATGCGATCGCTGCCTTAACGGAATTATTAACAGCAGAAGAAACTCGCTTATTGGCAGTACGCAGTCTTTCGGCGATTCGCCGTTCTGAAACCATCACGCCATTATTAACTGTTGTCAAAGATCCGCAAATTTACGTGCGAGTAGCAGCCATCGAAGCACTTAGTAGCTTCCACGATTCTCGCATTCCACCAGTTTTGCTGGATGCTCTCAAGGATATCGCCGCACCAGTCAGAAAAGAAGCAGTCATCGGTTTGGGATTGCGTCCCGAATTGCGAGAAGATTTGGATTTGGGTAACCAAATTATTCCTTTACTTTGGGATTTTAATTTAGAAGTTTGCGCTGCGGCTGCTCAATCACTGGCGCGTTTGGGAACTAACGCCGCCGCCGATGCTTTGTTTAAAGTTTTGCGATCGCCAAACACTCCCCTACCGTTACAATTGCAATGCGTGCGATCGCTCGGTTGGATGGAAACACCACAAACTTTAGAATATTTGCAACAAGCTTTAAACTTAGAATCGCTTCCCGTGTATCAAGAAGTGGTGACAATTTTGGGGCGATTGGAAAAAGAAAGTTTAACTCCAGCAGCTAGCCAAATTTTAATTGCTGCTTTGCGATCGCAACATCCGGCGCTCGAAGATAATAAAATCAGACAAGCTTTCGCTGTCAGCTTAGGGCAACTGGCAACTCCCGAAAGCATAGATTCTTTAATTCACCTGTTAGTAGATCGAGATTTGGGAGTAAGACTGCACGCGATCGCAGCATTGAAAAAATTTCCCACTGCGATCGGACAATTGAAAGAATTGATTGCCAATGAAAGTTCGCCATCCCAATTAAGACAAGGAGTTGCTTTGGCTTTACAAGAGTTTTGAGGGAAAAGGGAAAGGGAAAAATTTGTTAAGTCTAACTTCTGACTCCTGAATTCTGACTCCTGAATTCAGATTCCTGAATTATGAACGAATGTGCAAGCGGTATCAAAATCTACTAAAATGAGTCAGCGAATAAGCTAAGGTCATGGCAAGACCTTAAATATATAATTCAGGCTACATCAAAATGCGGCTAGAGCAATTGCAGGCATTCCTAGCGATCGCGGAAACAGGCAGTTTTCAACAAGCTGCCAGAAAATGTGGGGTTACTCAATCTACCATCAGTCGGCAAATCCAATCTTTAGAGGCGGATGTTGGTTTATCTTTATTTCACAGAAGCAATCAGGCGAAGCTAACATTAGCAGGAGAAAGGTTTTTGCCCCGCGCCCGGAAAATCTGCCTGGAATGGGAAAATGCCACCCAGGAATTAGCGGAATTATTGGCAGGAAAACAACCAGAACTTTGCGTCGCCGCGATTCCTTCCATCTGCGCTTATAATTTGCCCCCAGTATTAGAAAAATTTTGTCAAGATTATCCAGCCGTACAATTGCGAGTGACTTCTTTAGGAAGCGATCGCGCTTTGAAAGTTCTCAAGGATGGCTTAGTCGATCTTGCTATTGTGATGAATAATCGCTTTTTAACTGCTAGCCCGGAAATGGTGGTTGACGTGCTTTACAGTGAACCAATAGAGGTATTGATGTCAGCCAATCATCCCTTGAGTCAGTACGAAAGAGTACCTTGGGTAGAAATTACCCGTTATCCCCAAATCGTATTTAAAGTGGGCTATGGAATGCAGCGTTTAGTGCAAGAACAATTTCAGCGTTTGGGGGCGTCGATGAATGCGGTATTGGAATTAAATACTCTCGATGCTTTTCGAGGGATGGTGAGACAAGGAAACGCGATCGCCTTATTGCCTAAAACAGCAGTTCTCGATGCTCAATACGACCCTACTTTGGTAGTAAGATCGACAGCAGAACCCACTTTAAAACGGCAAGTAGTATTGGTGACAACTTGCGATCGCATTCAAATTCCACCCATTCAGCATTTCCGCCACTTAGTTCACAAATTAATCGGCATTCAATCGGATTTAGTATCCTCCAGTTCGTCACCTACTAATATCGCCGCTTCTCTACCCAAGAGTATCGCAATCTAGTCATTAGCGATCAGTCATTAGTCATTGCATCCCGCCAAACTAATGACAAATGGCCAATGACAAATGACCAATGACAAATGACAAATATTTATGAGTAAAGCTTTTCGAGAACTGCTAAAAAAAGTTGGTAGCGGTACCCATACCGGAGAAAATTTAACTCGCTTGGAAGCAGCAGAAGCAACGCGAATGATGCTGCTAGAAGAAGCAACTCCCGCCCAAATCGGCGCTTTCATGATTTCCCATCGCATCAAGCGCCCCACCGGAGAAGAATTAGCGGGAATGTTAGATGCTTATGAAGAATTGGGGCCAAAATTGCACCCGAATACCCGCTTTAGTTCTCAAGCGATCGTTTTGGGCATACCTTATGATGGTCGATCGCGTACTGCACCAATTAGCCCATTAACCGCATTAATCCTCACAGCCGCAGGCGTTCCCACCATTATGCACGGTGGCGATCGAATGCCCACCAAAGAAGGTATTCCCCTCATTGAAATTTGGCAAAATTTAGGAGTTGATTGGACTAAACTTTTGCTTAGCCAAACTCAACAAATTTTTGACAGTACCGGCTTAGGTTTTATCTACATCCCAAAACACTTTCCCCTCGCTGCTAATTTAGTTCCCTATCGCGATCAAATTGGAAAACGTCCACCCTTTGCCACCCTAGAATTAATGTGGAGTCCCTACGCCGGAGACGCTAATATTATTTGTGGTTTCGTCCATCCTCCCACCGAAAATATGTTCCGAGAAGCTTTAGGATTGCGGGGAGTGCAGCGTTTTACCACCGTCAAAGGATTAGAAGGAAGTTGCGACTTGCCGCGCGATCGTACTGCGATTATCGGAATTGCTAAACCAGGACAAGAATTTGAACGCTTACTTTTAGCCCACGGAGATTACGGTTTTAGTAGTAAAAATCCTCCCCTAGAATCAACTCCCCAACTCATCGCACAAATGCAATCCGTATTACAAGGCGAAGATTCCGAAATGATGGAATCTGCCCTTTGGAATGGCGGTTTTCAATTATGGAACGCCGGAGTTTGTGCGGATATGCAAGACGGTATCGAGGCAGCAAAAGATATCCTTACTAGCGGTAAAGCAGCAGAAAAATTATCAGAAATCAGTCAAGCCGTAACTGCCACCCAGTTAGTTTATCAAAATTAAATTAGGTAGGCAATGCAGTATAACCAATATCTTAATTTATCTGCATCCTAACCAACAATATTCATCTACATCTGTGTTCATCTGTGTTCATCTGTGGACATCTGTGGTAAAAAAAATCCCCAAAACTTACATTTAAGATATGAAATTTAGTAGGATCTCAAATTTCAAGAATCAAAAAATCAAAGTATACTCAGAAACCCGGTTTCTATACACACCTAAAAAGCGTTGTAAATGAAGAAAAATTTCCTTGCATCAGCCTTAATCCTCGTTGGCGGTAAAAGTTCGCGTATGGGACAAGACAAAGCCCTGATTCCTTGGCAGGGCATACCTATGTTAACCAGAGTATGCCAAGTAGCATCGGAATGTTGCCAACAAGTTTACGTGCTAACTCCTTGGCAAGAACGCTATCAAGATATAATTACAGAAAATTGTCAATTTATATTAGAAACTAACCCCGGTCAAGGGCCATTAGTTGGTTTAGCAGAAGGAATGTCACAAATTAATACTAATTGGGTATTACTGTTAGCTTGTGACTTACCGATATTGGAAAAAAATATTATTCAAACTTGGATAAATCAATTAACTGATTTACCGTCTAATGTATTAGCTTTTGTTCCGCGTCAGGATGAACTGTGGCAACCTATGTGCGGTTTTTATCGACGAGAAAGTTTACCTGAATTGCAAAAATTTATTCAACAAGGCGGACGTTCTTTTCAAACTTGGTTATCACAAGTTCCCGTACAAGCTATTCCTGTTAGCGAACAGTGGAAAGATATGCTTTTTAATTGCAATACCCTAACCGATTTACGAGAAAGGATGAAGTCTGAAGGCTAAAGTCTGAAGTCTAAAACAAAAAATTTTACCATCGCCCTACCTCTAATGAGGAGAAGCAAACATTTCTAATACTTCTGGTGATGGAGTATCGAATCTGCTAGGGATATCATGATAACGCAGCACTTCTAAAAGATGATTTTCTTTGTCTACCATTACTACTGAAGGGGAATGGTGTTTGATTTCTTCTGGACTGAATTGTGCGTAAGTCATGATAATGATGCGATCGCCTTTCATTCCCAGTCGCGCCGCTGCCCCATTTAATTCTATCGCACCTGAATTGGCTGGTGCTGCGATCGCGTAAGTAATAAACCTTTCTCCATTGGCAGTATTGACAACTTGCACCTGTTCGTATGGCAAGATTCCCGCAGCATCTAACAAGGTGCGATCGATACTGATGCTACCCATATAATTGAGATTGGAATCGGTGATGGTGCAGTTGTGAATTTTGGCTAAAAGAAGCGATCGCTGCATGGCTAATGGAGATTAGATTTTCTTTCCTAGATTTTAGATATAGATGGAAGATTTGCCAATTTATCTCCCAATCTTCCATCTATATCTAAAATTGGTTGATGGTTGATTTGAATAGTTTTAAACTATGAATCTCAACCTTTTTGGCTACCAGCTTTAATGAACTTTTCCACCAAAGGCATTACTTTATCAACATCCTGCCAACCCAAGATTTCCACTTTTTTCTTTTCCAGATTTTTGTAAGTTTGGAAGAATTCGGCAATTTCGTCCAAGCGATGGGATTGAATATCTTGCAGGGATTTTACCTTAGCATAGCGCGGGTCTTTATCCGGCACGCAGAGAATTTTCTCATCGCGATCGCCACCGTCGATCATCTCCAGCATCCCAATGGGACGCGCCGCAATCACGCAACCTGGAAAAGTCGGTTGATCCATGATTACCATACCATCTAGCGGGTCACCGTCATCAGCGAGGGTGTTGGGTACAAAACCATAGTCATAAGGATACTGCACGGAAGAATACAGCACCCGATCTAAAGCAAACGCTTGTAAATCCTTGTCGAACTCGTATTTATTTTTGCTACCAGCCGGAATTTCAATCAAAACGTTAATCAAACCAGGCTTTGGTTGCGGGGGAATGCGGTTTAAGTCCACTGTGGAATTCCTCAATTTAACAGCAAATAGGGTGAAGCGAGTTGTACTCTCGATCGAGTTCGCATCACCCCCGTGTAGCATTCTATGGGAATAAGGGTAACGGCGAACCTTTACCTAGCGAATTCTGTATACTGATGACCGGAGTAGGGAGTTAACTTACTCCCTTGGCGAGTTGGCATCAATAAAAATAATCAGAAAAAGGCGATCGCAATTGGTTCGGGATGCCGTATAATCATTTCGGAATGAAGATTCCTACTTCTTCCCTACCCATTCTATCGGCTGTTTCCTAGCATCATTCCCTTTGGTTCGGTAGTGGATATGTGATATTCTGCAAAGCCTCGACGTTGTTTGAAGAGTAATGAGCGATCGTAAAAATGGGTAAAGTCAAGGTTAGCAAAGCAATGAATGTTCCCACAATATCTGCCATCCTCGCGGGCGGGCGGTCGGGAGAGTTGGCAGCTTGTTCAGTAGAGTTCATAAAAATGGTACGTTAACTGAGTTGTCAACCAAATCAGTCCAAATAAAAAGTTGAGCAGGAATTGAGAGGGAACTAGTACAGTTCCTCTATTTATCATTTTAACAATTAACTTACGTAAGTTTGTCTCCTAGAAAACAATCTGAATGTAAACCTACCTAAAGAAAGAGATTAGGCAACTATGCGCTGCCTAGTCCCATCAAAGTTTATAAGTATTTTCACTTGGTCGGGGTATTGAATTGACAACCGCCATTGAAAGGACGATGGGGTGCTCCGGGTGCAAAGATGAACATGAAAATATATTTGTACTATTTTTTCCCCTTTCCTTTTTCTTTGCCTTTCCCCTGCCCTCCGCCCCCCGGCATTCTAGCCTCTAGCGCCTATCATGGGTTCTTTGATGAAACGGATATATAGGTGCTTAAAGGTAGATTGGAGAACCCTTGGCAGACCGAAATCTATGGGCATCAAGGCTTCTGGTAGTTTCCAATCCAAAACTTGCAACTCTGCCGGTCGTAATTGGGGAAAGTCGATCGCCTCAAGTTCGGGACAAAGGCCCAATAGTTGGGAAGCCACCACAGTCGGTACTAAGCTGGGATCGACGTTGAGGATTTCCAATATAGCGCGATCGAGGGCGAACACATCCCGCGACGCCGCCAGAATTCCCAACTGGCGAGGGTCACCGTTGCTGGGGCCATTTCCTTCATGACCGATAATACCATCGAGGATCGTCAAATCGGGATCGATCGCCCGTGCCGTTTCCACCAACATTTCCCCAAAGCGGTTAGCATCTTTTCCCGCTTCCATATGCCACCAAGCCTTCATTTTGCCAGGGACGCAGCCAAACAGATTTTTTACCCCCATCGTCATGGTTAATTGAACGTGGGATTTCACTTTTGGCAAATTAATCACTACATCAGCATCCATCGCCTCTTTAGATAGCAGCAAGTGATTGAATTTTTCGCTAATGGTTTGGTATCTGTTACCGTGAAACTCTACGATCGGGATTTTCAGTTCCTCGACTAAAGGCAAATAACCATTCGCTTTAGCCACTCCCAGCGCACTACCAAAAGCAGGGCCATCACCTAAAAAAGGCTTACCACCGGCTTGTTGTACCATCTGGGCCACGCAATATACCAGTTCGGGGCGGGTGACGCATTCGTTTTGAGGACGAGCCCCAGTGAGTAAGTTAGGTTTGAGCAGGACACGCGCCCCAGGTTTCACAAAAGATGCCATTCCTCCCAACGGTGCGAGTAAAGTTTCCACAGATTCCCGCAGATAAGTTAGGTCGTAGGAGTTGGCCTGAATTAAACTAACAGCAGGTGGCATTATTTCGATCGCTCCAAAAGTAAATCAAAGTAAATTGACTATAGCCAGCTTATCGACCGCGATTAAGTGCAGTAACTCGTTCGCAATTGGCGAACACTCCTTCTCCTTGCAGTTCGGGCAACGCAGGCTTCACTTCTACTTTCACCACTTGAGATGTTGCGATCGCAACAGTTTGATCTCGCAGATGCAGCGTTACAAAAGGTTTATCCAAAATATAGAAAAGTTGCTGCTGTAATTCTTGTGGAGTGAGAGGAAGATTAAAGGATTCTGCCTGACCGTTTTGAAAATGAAAAGTCAATTGAGTATAGTCAGCACTAGACATGGCAAAATCTCCTGATTAGTTTGTATTAACAGAACTGCTTGAGCAGCAGATGTCACGCTGTATTAATTTTGACATAACCACGCAATCCGCAAGCCCTGAATTTATTCATTGAGTAATATCACGTCAGATAGTAGCGAACTTGTATTAAGTTGTCTAATTTTAGAGGCAGGTTTAGACGATCTTTCTCGATTTCAACAGATAAACCGATCGCAAAACCTTCTTCTCATACGGTAAAACTTTGTAGAGACGTTCGATGAAACGTCTCTAGGAGAGTTACAGGCAGCACGCCTTTAATTTCTGGAGATGTCTAGATGCAACCGGACAAGATGTAAAAATGCAATATCGCTTCAACGCTCTCAAATATCGTATTGTGCATAATCCTTGTCCCTGCGTTCCGCAGATCATGTTGTCGGACACGTTGACTATGATCCACTGTAGCATTGTCTTGGAAGACTATGATGATTTATCTGCTTAGTTGCAAATTTCGTTGTGCTTGAGACTATGTAAATAAGGGCGGGCATTTTTCATAACATTATATTTGAATAGTAAAGCCATTACAGCGCTTTCCAGGTAAATGTGGTAAATAGAAACCGGTTTTCTATCCTGTACTTCAAGTCACTGGAATCTGCTGTAAAAAGAGATAGTTGCTGTTCATTAAATAAAAAAAGAGTGGTAAATATCCACTCTTTTTTTATCTTCATTCAAACGAACATAATTTTGTCTTTATTTTGCGATTTCTCCGGATTTTTTGCGGAAAAAATAAGATTGGTATACTCTTAATTTTCTGGCTGACCACCTTAGGTTTTTCATAAATATTCGGTTTTGCGTGCTTACCAATCATTCCCCGAAAGGAGGGAAATGCTATCTCATCGGGAATTACCTCTTTACTCTGATTATCGAAATTTTCCAATTCTACTACCAATACATTATGATACAAATAAGTAATGATTTGTTTCCCTTCTTTCGTCATTTGCAAGTATTGCAATCCCTCTTGAATATAAGGATAAACCACATTCCAGAAAAAGTTAGGATAGCTAGCTCGTAAATCTTGGGGGTGATGATTCCCCAAAATTTTATTCATTCCCGTTTCTTCAAATTCATAAAATAGAGCAGGTAATTTTTCTAAATAGTGAGGGTCGCTTAATTGACCGATTAAATCAGCTGCCCGAACTAAACCGGGATAGTTAGCAGTATCTTGATGGGCGTCATCTTTGGGTACGGGAAAACGGGTTAATTCAATGTAGTGTTTGATCGACTCCACATTAATCAATTGATGACCGGAAAACTTTTCTTCAATAAATTGTTTTCCTCGGTCTACGTGGTAAGGAGTAAAACTAGCATCGGTGGAACCTTCTGGCAGAGAAATTATCTCGCCGTCGATTCCCTTGTCATAGATTTTTCCACTAATGTTGTCTCGATCGCAAGTTCCTTTAACGTAACCGATATCATGACACAACAAAGCAATGATGACGTGCAACCAATCTTCAGGCGAAACGTTACCGTAGCGAACTTGCTTACCCCGCAGTATTTCTTGTCCCACTAAGGTTACTAAGACGGTATGTTCGACATCGTGATAAAGGGCGTTGCTAGTGGCTATATTGTCCAATACCATGTAGGCGATCGAGCGGATAAGATCGGTATAGTCTGGTTGAATGTTGCCGTAAGTATTGCGGTAACCTGCTTCTAGGCGTTCGATGCAGGTATTAATTATGACATCTGTGAGACTAAACATGAGCATTTCTCCGATCGAATCCGAGTTTGGCAAATAGCTGGTATTTAGATTGATAATTTTTTTACGGGCTGGTTAAAGCAGAGAATTAGTTAAGATGACCGATTCGCTGCGGATATTCAGCTTTCTACTAGCTTAACCGCGATCGCTGTTTGATGTTTTTATCTTGCACTTTATGGAATAGTGACAACTATCATTATTTTTACGGATATTTCCGGAAATAGTAACCAAAAAAGCTCATAAATTAGCTCGCTTTTTTGAGATAAATACCATTTTCCAAAATCACCTGTTTTATTATCTAGTTTAAAACCTCATGAAATCTCATAAAACCTCATAAAAGCTTATTAATTTTTGCGAAATACTACGGATATGAATTTTAATTTTATTTAAAGGAGTAGGTATGGAAGTTAAAGAAGCTTTAGAATTGTTAGACGAATTAATCCACAGTAGAACCGGAAAACACTTGAATGACTTAGAGAGGCAAGTTTTCATTGGTTCTTGGCTAGGGCAGACTTACGAGCAGATTTATCCACTTAACCCCGAATACGTAGAAAAATACGTCGGTTATAAACTATGGCAAAAGCTTTCTCAAGTTTTAGGCGAAAAAGTTACTAAAAAAAAGTTTCGAGGCGCTATAGAAAGAGTAATAGAACGGCAAAGAAAGCAAGAAGAGGGAAAAATTTCCAGAGTTTTTATTAGTTATTGCAGCCTAGAACTAGATTTTAATATAGCAGCACAATTCTATGCAGCGATTTCAGGTGCGGGACATCAAGCTTTTATGGCTAACGTGGCAACAGGTCAACAATGCGATCCCGATTGGCTGACAAAAATCGATTTACAATTAGAGCAATGCGATTACTTTTTACTATTGCTATCTCCCCAAGCTGCCGTTAGCGAAATGGTAATTGAGGAATTGAGAAGAGCTAAAGAACTGCGCGAATCGCGTCAAAATCGTAAACCTATGGTATTGCAATTGCGGATTAACTGTCCGGCTAATTTAAATTTAAATCACGATTTACGCAGTTATTTGGATGAAACGCGCAAAAGGGAATGGTTTTCACTTAAAGACACCCCCCAGATTATTCAAGAAACTATCAACTTACTGACAAAAGAGGGAGAATGGGGAGTAGAAAGTTATGAGGAATGGGAAACCGAGATTAGTTTATCGAACTCCGATCCTATCCTTACTGCTTCTAGCGAAATATCAGAAACAATCTCTAAAATTCCTTCTCCTTCACCAGTCGGAGAACCAGAATTACCAAACGGTCAAGTTCGGTTAGATTCTACATTTTATATCGAACGATTTCCTCATGAAATTCAATGTTATAAAGCTATTATGCAACCGGGGGCTTTGATTAGAATTAAAGCTCCCAGGCAGATGGGAAAAACCTCGTTAATGGCGAGAATTCTTTATCAAGCTAAAGAACAAGGATATCGTACAGTGCCGTTAAGTTTTCAACACGCAGACACGGCAGTATTTACGAATTTGAACGAATTACTGCGATGGTTTTGTACGAAAATTTCTCGTAAGTTAAAATTACCGAATCAAGTAGATGAGTATTGGACGGATACTTATGGCAGTAAAGATAATTGTACTGCTTATTTTGAAGATTGTATTTTGCCACAAATAGATAGCCCTTTAGTATTAGGTTTGGATGAAGTCGATCGCGTTTTTCAATATCCCAATATTGCTGATGACTTTTTCGGTTTGTTGCGGGCGTGGTATGAAGAAGCGGGGTATAGTGATAGCGACAGTTTCTTATGGGAAAAACTGCGATTAATAGTAGTACATTCAACGGAAGTTTATATTCCCCTGAATGTGAATCAATCGCCGTTTAATGTGGGATTGCCGATCGAATTGTCGGAATTTAGCCAACAGCAAGTTTACGATTTGGCGCAGCGGCATGGATTGGATTGGCAAACCAATTATATTGAAAAATTAATGAGTATTATAGGTGGGCATCCTTATTTGATCAGGGTAGCTTTTTATCATGCTGCCCTACAAAAAATTACTTTAGAAGAATTATTAGAAATTGCACCTACCGAAGCGGGAATTTATGGCGATCATCTGCGGCGGCATTTGTGGAATTTACAAGAACATCCTGAATTAGCGGCGGCTTTCGCTAAAGTAGTGACAGCGAAGGAACCTGTGGAGCTAGAGTCTGTGTTAGCGTTTAAATTACATAGTTTGGGATTGGTGCAGTTGCGGGGAAATGAAGTAACACCTCGATTTGAATTATACAGGCAGTATTTTGGCGATCGCTTAGTAATTAAGCGATCGGGATTGTCCTGCATTTAGATGTAGCTTAATCGATCGCAAAAGTAAATTTTATATTCAGTCGTAATCAGTCAGCAGAAACTTGAGTTATTCAATATGGTGTTTTCTACAAAACCAGAACCATTAATGAGCGAACAGCCAGACTCGACTTATAGTTACAAAGTGGGGGGACATTTACCCTTAGATTCCCCCACTTATGTAGTGCGACAAGCTGATGACGAACTTTATCAAGGGTTAAAAGCAGGGGAATTTTGTTACGTACTCAATTCCCGCCAGATGGGAAAAACTAGCCTGCGCGTGCGAACGATGCACCGCTTGCAAGCAGAAGGAATTGCTTGCGCGGCGATCGATTTAAACAAAATCGGTAGCCAAGATATCACGCCGGATCAGTGGTATGCAGGATTGATGAGACGGCTGGTAACTTGTTTTCAGCTACAAATAAATTTGCGATCGTGGTTGCGCGATCGCGAATTCATTTCCCCCGTACAAAGATTGAGTGAATTTATCGAACAAGTATTGCTAGAATGCGTCAGTCAAAAAATAGTTATTTTTATCGATGAAATTGATAGTACTCTCAGTTTATCCTTTCGTAACGATGATTTTTTTGCATTTATTCGCTCGTGCAACGAATACGATCGCCTCACTTTTGCCTTACTAGGAGTGGCAACTCCCTCCGATTTAATCCAAGATAAAACCTGCACTCCCTTTAATATCGGTCGCGCGATCGAATTACACGGTTTTAAATTCGCGGAAGCCCAACCACTCGCCCAAGGATTAGCCGGAAAAGTTAGTAATCCCCAAGCAGTTTTAGACGCGATTTTAGCCTGGACTGGAGGGCAACCATTTCTCACGCAAAAAATTTGTAATTTAATATATAATTCTAAATCTTTAGGTCTCTCAGGTAGCGAAGTCGAGTGGGTAGAAAATCTAATCCAGACTCAAATCATTGAAAATTGGGAAGCGCAAGACGAACCCGCACACCTGAAAACAATTCGCGATCGCTTGCTCAGAATCGGACAAAACACCAAGCCACTACTAAAAATTTATCAAGAAATCTTACTAAGAGGCGAAATTCCTGCGGACGAAAGCCGGGAACAAATGGAATTGCGTCTTTCTGGAGTAGTAGTTAAACAGGCAGGTAAATTAAAAGTTTACAACCGGATTTACGCGGCAGTTTTTAACTCCTTTTGGCTGCATAAAGCATTGGCAACTTTGCAACCTGATTTCAAGCACTTAGTTGCCGAACAAGAACAAAAACTCCTTTCCTTGCTTGAAGCCAAAGAAGGAAAAGATTTTGATGACGTTCTCTATGAAATATTGGGTTCGATTACCCTGAAAATGGGCGAATTACTCAGCGTCGATCGCATCAATATCTTTTTCATAGATAAAGAAAAAAATGAACTTTGGTCGATCGTCGCTCAAACCGCAGATGGCAGTCCAACCAAAATTCAAATTCTTGCCAATAACCAAACCGCAGGCAGAGTTACGATTTATAAAAAAGCCGTCAATATTCCCGCTCATTTATCGGAAAACTGGTATTCTTTTGTTGCTCAAGAACAAGATAGAATTAGCGCTTATAAAATTTACAATGAATTTACCTTGCCTTTAGCAAATGCTCAATCAGATTTATTTGCTTTTATTCAATTAGTTAACAAAGTCAAGCAACCTAATAATACTGCCGTACCTTTTATAGAAAGAGTTGACAAACAAGGTTTTACCGAAACCGATAAACAACAATTAGCTGAATACGCACCGGAATTACAGAGAATTTTACAAGGATGCCATTATTGCTATAAATTAACTCAAAGATTGCAAGCTTCAGAAGCATTAACTGAAGCTACGCGGTTAGTTTCTCTGGGTAGCTTAGATGCGGAAGGAATTATCACGCGGGTGATGGAAGCTGCCAAAAAATTGATGAATGCCGATCGCACTACCTTATGGTTATTGAATGAAGAAAGAAGTAAATTATGGACAAAAATAACTAAAGAAGATGGTTCGGTAATTCCTTTAGAATTACAAATAGGACAAGGTTTTGCTGGCAAAGTAGCAGCTACGGGTCAACCTGTAAATATAGCTTTCGATTTGTACGACCATCCCGAATCTGAAACAGCCAAACAAACCGATCGCAAAACAAGTTATCGTACTTGTAGTTTACTCTGTATGCCGGTTTTTAATCCCGATGGGGAATTGCTGGGGGTTACCCAATTAATTAATAAAAGAAAACAGGGTGATTTTCCCGAATACGACCCCAATGATTGGCCAGAAGCACCTGAATGTTTTCAGGATAGCTTTGATGCTAATAGCCAAAAATATATGCAAATATTTAATTCTCAAGTGGGAGTCGCTTTGCAGCACGCTAGAGAATTTGCAGAAGTAAAAAGACGTGCCGAAAGTCAGCCGCAAAATGTGGTTAGCCAAACTTTGGCAATGCTGACTCAAGTGATGGACGGTCAAGGTTTTGATGATATTCTCGATAGTACTTTGCGTTCGATTACCCTGAAAATGGGTAAATCCATGAGTGCCGATCGCACGACCATTTTTCTATTAGATGAAGAGCGAAATGAATTTTGGTCAATTATTGCCGAATCAGAAGGCAACGAGTCTTTAGAAATTCGCGTACCTGCTAATAAAGGAATTGTTGGTGAAGTAGCTGCCCGCAAGCAAACTGTCAATATCCCTTATGATTTTTACGACGACCCTCGTTCGATTACTGCTAAAGAACAAGACAAAAAAAATGGTTATCGTACCT
Organism: Leptolyngbyaceae cyanobacterium; assembly: GCA_036703985.1. GTDB lineage: Bacteria > Cyanobacteriota > Cyanobacteriia > Cyanobacteriales > Aerosakkonemataceae > DATNQN01. Next base: position 32,437 of record DATNQN010000079.1, on the reverse strand, counting down.
ATACAATGTTAACTTTACCATTATTAAACGAACAAGGTAATTTAGTAGCTGTCGTCCAATTAATTAATAAATTAAAGATATTTTACGAATCATCTGCATCTTTAGCGGAAAGAATCGATCCGCAAGGATTTACTCAAGCAGATGAAGAAAGATTTGCGGAAAACGCATCTTTAATTCAAATGATTTTAGAAAGTTTCCGTACTTATCATAAAACAACTAGAGGGCAACGAGTAGCAGCAGCTTTGATGGCAGCAACTCGATCGGTAAGTCAAAGTAGCTTAGAATTAGATGAAATTCTCAAGCGGGTAATGGATGCCGCCAAAGAATTAATGAATGCCGATCGCAGTACGCTTTGGTTAGTCGATCGCGAAGCCAAACAACTATGGACGAAAATCTCCTTTCAAGATGGTACGGAAAGAGAATTACGCTTGCAAATAGGACAGGGTTATGCGGGTAAAGTTGCCGACACTGGTGAAATAGTTAATATTCCTTTCGATTTATACGATTACCCAGGTTCGGATACTGCTAAAAAGACCGATCGAACAACTGGATATCGCACCTGTAGTTTACTTTGTATGCCAATTTGCAATCCCGATGGCGATCTGATCGGTGTTACTCAATTAGTTAATAAAAAAATACCTGGTGAGTTGGCAGATTTTCACCCCATTTATGGCGTTGAAGTACCACTTTGTTTTCAAACCAGTTTTGATGAGAACGATCAGAAATATATGCAAGTGTTTAATAATCAAGTAGGGGTGATTCTGCAAAATGCGGAATTATTGGCAGCAGTGAGGAGACAAGAACAAACTCTTAGAGATAATTTGAGTTTGCCATCTGCTCAGAAGTAAGAATTCTCCGATTCAGGAGTCAGAATTCTGAATTTAATCATTTGTAGGTTGGGTTGCGGAACGAAACCCAACCTACAATGTTTGTAGTAAAGACTTTAGTCCTTAGTTGTTGAGAATGAGAGGATTGAAGTCCTTACTACCAACTATTCGCTGGGCATTTGGCTCATTTTTTCTAAATCTAAAACTTTGGCTAACTCTTCTTCACTCATTAGATTTTTTTCTAATACAATCTGACGTAAAGATTTGCCAATTTCTAGAGATTCTTTTGCAACGGCTGCGGCATTGAGATAACCGATATGAGTGTTGAGTGCGGTTACTAAAGCTAAACTTCCTTCGGCGTAATCTCTGCAACGCTGAGTATTAGCGGTAATTCCTACCAAACACTGATTAGTTAAAGCGGCTAAAGCATTGCCGAGAATTTCAATACTTTGAATTAAGTTGTAGGCAATTAAGGGCATCATCACGTTTAATTCTAATTGTCCCGCTTGGGCAGCGAGAGCGATCGCAGAATCGTACCCCATCACCTGAAAACAAACCATCGATATCATCTCTGCCATCACCGGATTGTACTTACCGGGCATAATCGAAGAACCCGGTTGAACTGGGGGTAGTTGAATTTCCTTAAAGCCAGTTTTTGGCCCAGAGTCCATCAACCGTAAATCATGGGAAATTTTCACGCAATCTTGGGCCAAATTCCGCAAAGCACCGGAAACGTTGACAAATGGGGCCATACTTTGCATTGCCGCCATCATGTGAGGTGCGGGACGTAAAGGTTTTTCAATTAACTGTCCCAAAATTTCTGCTACCCGAAAACGGTACTGGGGATGAGTATTTAATCCGGTTCCCGCCGCACTACCGCCTAAACCGAGTAAAGTGAGATCCCCGGAAGCAGTTTCAATTCTAATCGTATGTTCGGTGAGGATTTGCGCCCAAGCGCGGAAGTTTTCTCCCAGTCGCACCGGTACGGCATCCTGAAGGTGAGTTCTACCCGATTTAACGATATCTTTGAATTCTTCGGCTTTGTTATCTAAAGCCGCGATCGCATCTGACAAAGCGGGAAATAAAGTTCTTTCTAAAGCCAACAATCCACCAATCCGAATCGCCGTCGGGATTACATCATTTGTCGATTGTCCGTAATTAACGCGATCGTTAGGACTAACTCGCTGGTAATTACCTTTCTCGTCTCCTAAAATTTCCAGCGCCCGATTTGCCAGCACTTCATTGACATTCATGTGGTGGGAAGTTCCTGCACCAGCTTGGTAAACGTCCACCACAAACTGATCCCGCAACTTTCCTGCCAAAACTTCATCAGCTGCTTGTACGATCGCCTCAGAGATATCCTTGGGTATGCAGCCTAATTCCCCATTCGCGATCGCCGCCGCCTTCTTAATTAACACGCAAGCATCCACATAAGTGGGTAAAGGCTTTATTCCGCTAATGGGGAAATTTTCCGTCGCCCTTAATGTCTGGATTCCATAATAAACGTCGGCAGGAATTTGCCGTTCTCCCATTGAATCCTTTTCTATCCGGTAAGCTGCGTTTGATAATTCGCTCATGTTGCTACTTGGTGCTTCCTTGTCCAGATGCGATTGTCCCACGACCACAGCAAAAAAGGCTATCAGTCAGCCAAGACAGTACGGGGAAAAAAATTCTCGCTTGTCAGTATTGAGGATTCAGGAGAGAAAAGCATTCTGAATTCTCCATTCTGGCTCCTGACTCCTCAAAAATTCTTTTTTGTTCCGATATCGGGATGCTAGAGTTAAAAAATTTTGAAAAATGTCAACAAACATTAAACTATATAAAATAGCATGAGCAGTAGTTTATTTTTGGTATAGGTATTTACAGGTTAGTTTTTAGCTTAAATAAGTTTTTATAGCGTTTGATTGGCATTTTTAACCACTATTTGTACTTTTATAGCCATCTTCGATCGGTCTCAACAACCAATTGCCCTAATATTCTTTGCTGCGCGTAGATTTCACCAGGTAAAAGCCCAGTTTTTTGCCCCACTTTCCTGGAATTGGCAAGTTTGGTTGTTGAATTGCCGTAGTTTTTTGGGCATCTTAAGAAAAAAGAAATCTTCCTGAAGCGAGATGACAGATGTTATGAGCGAAATTCTTAGTTTAGAAGCGGAATTTTTTTACCATCAGGGATTACGACTGAACGAAACTAGAAAATATGAAGAAGCGATCGCTAATTTCGACTCAGCCCTAAAATTTCAACCCGATCACCATAATGCCTTATGTCAGCGCGGTTTGGCACTAGGAAATTTAGGTCGCCACGAAGAAGCACTGATCAGTTTCGACCGAGCGGTGGCGATTAAGCGCGATACTGCCTGGATTTGGCACAATCGAGGGATCGCACTCGGTAAATTGGGCAAGTATGAAGAAGCAATTAACAGCTTCGACCAAGCCCTTGAATTTAACCCGGATGCCGCTAATACTTGGCACAATCGAGGCATTACCCTCAGTGACATGGGCAACTACGAAAAAGCCCTGATCTGTTTTGACAAAACCGTTCAATTGCAGCCTCATGCTTATTGGGCATGGTACAACAGAGGCATTGCCCTCGGCAAGCTACAACGCTTCTCAGAAGCGCTCAATAGTTTCGATCGCTCGATCGAGTTTAAGCCCGATGGCTTTAACGCTTGGTACAACCGAGGCGTTACCCTACGGGACTGGGGAAATTATGAAAAAGCACTGGCTAGTTTCGATCGCGTTCTGGAATTAAAGCCAGATTACAATCAAGCTTGGTACAACAAAGGAGTAGCTTTGTGGAAGTTAGGTCGCTACGAGGAAGCGATCGCCGCTTTTGACAAAACTTTTGAATTTCAACCCAACGACTTTTGGGCTTGGTATAATAGAGGATTAGCTTTAAGACAAGTAGGTCGTTTAGAAGAAGCGATCGCCAGTTACGACAAAGCTCTGCAATTTAAACCTGACGAACATAGAGCTTGGTACAACAAAGCTTGTTGTTATTCTCAACAAGGCAATATTGAGATGGCGATTGAAAGTTTGCAAAAAGCAATTGACTTACATCCCGAACAATATCGAGAAATGGCCCAAAAAGAATTGGACTTCGAGCATCTTCGCGAGGATCAACGATTTCTGGCTTTAATCACTAATGGTGAATAGAAAAAAAGGAATCGATAATGAACAATGGTAATTGTAAAATTACCATAAAAATCCTTCCTTAACTTCTAATTAACTGCCACAAATATTATGTAGCAAAACCCAATTTAGCTGTTACCCTGATGTCGTTTTGAGTAGAAGGTAAAGATAACAAACGTACCATCTACTCAAAACATTGACAAATAAAACGATGTTCAAACAATTATTAAAATTACTTTTAGCTACCGTAGCTGTAGAAAAATCAGGCCATAAGCAGATAGTTCGCTCGGATTCCCAATCAATCATCAGCTGATAGTGGTGATGGGTAATGACAAACCCTTAAAAACCCAGCATGACCGGGCTCCAGAAAGGTAAGGGAGCCTCAAGGTCTTTAAGTTTCTATCTGGTTTCAGAATTTAGTTACACAGACTACTACCAAAATATTTTTTTTGTGTTATATATTCTCTTTGGATAAAACAGTTCTGTAAAAAACTGCGATCGTCAAGATAAGTATAGGTTTATTGCAAAGGGAGATGTCAGTCAAACTAACAGAACAGAAATGTTAAAATGATATTAGCTTGATAGATAAATATACTTAATCTGAAAAAAGAGTCTTATGACTTACGACTGATGATTTGTTTTGGGAAAAATTTATAGTATTTTATCTGCCAAGGCAACTATGTTCCGTGCCACAGTAAAGGCTAGGCTATGATGTTAATCCAAAGCCGCCATCGCTCAGTGATAGAAACTGACAACTGAGCAAAAGTTTAAAAATATCTGTTTTGAGAAGCTCCAAAAATATGAATCAAATGGTAACGATCGATCGCAAAGCTGCCGACGGAAAACCAGGAGACTACTGGGAATGGTACTGGCAAGGGAAAACCTTTGAGGAGCAAGAACTTTACTCCGAAGCGATCGCTAGCTTTGATAAAGCGCTGCAAATCCAACCCGATGACTATTGGGCTTGGTATAAGCGCAGCAAGGCACTACAAGCTTTAGGCAATTACGAAGAAGCGATCGCCAGCTTCGATAAAACCCTTTCAGTGCGCCCGAGCGACTACTGGAGTTGGTATAACCGGGGATGCGTAGCCCTAGACGATCTGGATGATTTTTCTGAAGCGATCGCCAACTTCGATCGCGCCTTGGAAATCAGACCCAGAGACTTCTGGGCGTGGTTCAAGCGCGGCGACGCCTTGCGTCACCTCAAACGCTACGAGGAAGCTCTCCTGAACTACGATCGAGCGATCGCCGCCCGACGCCAAGACTTTTTGGCCTGGTTGAGGCGAGGCGATGTCCTGCGCCTGATGGAGCGCTACGAAGAAGCTCTCGCTAGCTACGAACAAGCACTCAAAGACGAAGAAGGCGACCTCTTCTGGGCGTTCTACAAGCGCGGTGACGTGCTGCGCTACCTGAAACGCTACTCCGACGCGATCGAGAGTTACGATCGAGCTTTAACCATTCAACCCGATGACGAATACGCCTGGTACAACAAAGCTTGCTGCTATGCCATTCTGGGAAATGCCGATTTAGCGATCGAAAACCTGCAAAAAGCCATCTGCCTTCATCCCAGCGAATATAAGACACTAGCAAAAACCGATCCGGATTTTCAGCAAATCCGAGGAAACCAGCAATTCCAAGCTTTATTACAAGGCGGGGTTAACTAACCAAATTACTCAGGGCATTAACTCGGCTTTCCGTTGGCCGAGTTAATGCCCCAAACTTTCCATGCTCGATCGCTTCACTCAAGTCCTGCTATATTGACTCTTCCGGTCGGCAGTCTCGGAAAAATTTTTGACTTCACCCTCGACTTTCAAACTTTTTTGCCGCTCTAAACTAGCCTTCCCATAAGTCTTTCAGCGCTTAAAGCGATCGAAATCAAAAATTTTTTGATTTAGGTGTTGACAGATTCGGAAATATTGGATAAGTTTATAAAGGTGCTGATGACGAACGACAGCGCACGACGCGCCCCCATCGTCTAGAGGCCTAGGACACCTCCCTTTCACGGAGGCGACGGGGATTCGAATTCCCCTGGGGGTACTAAAAAAAGAAGGGTTTCAAGTTTACCAACTTGAAGCCCTTTTTTTTCTATCTATCACTTCTTCTTTACTTCTTACCTAAAACAGCAAACGAAATCTTAGACAATCCCTATCGAACGCTAGGAGATTGAGAAGTTAAATTTTGATATTCTCTGATTACTATTACTGTTCTCTATTCCCTTCTATTTCTTCCCCTAGCCCCTAGTCCCTAGCCCCTCCTTCTCTAAAGAAACGTTTATACCCGTGCAAAGTATAGTTCACTTTTCTGCGATGCTATCTAATTTTTCCCGCATAGCTAAGCTAACCAAAGAGCGCACCAAAAATAACAATGCTAAAGCTGACAGGGTAAAAGCAGCCACAGCCACCCCTTTAAATCCCTCTACAAAGAGAATCGCCCCAGCTAATAAGGTAAAACCAGTTAAGCAGGCATACACTAAGCTCTTAATCGCTAAATAAATGCGTTTGAAGATCCGATCGCTCTCGATCGATCGCACTCGCAGCTGTAGTTCGCCATCTTCTATTCGTCGTTCTAAATCCCTAATCAAAACTTCCGTTTTACTAGGGTGCTGCAATTTATAGGTAATAAAATTCTTAGTTTGTCTTGCCAGTTCTCCGATCGCGCTTCCTCGTCCTTTAGAAACCGCAATACTTTTAATAAAAGGTTGAGCCGCTGCCACCAAATTATATTGAGGGTCGAGCGCCCTAGCAACTCCATCCAGCGTAGTCAACGACTTCAAAATAAAAGTCATTTGTGCAGGTAAACGGAAAGGTTGCTGCTCGAACATAACGTAAAGTTCGCTTTTTATTTCCGCAAAAGCCTGAAAATCTACGGGTTTTTCCGTAAATTTTTCCAGTAAAAACGAGATCAGCCTTCGGACTGGTGTCATATCCGAGACTGGCTCGATTAATCCCATTTTAATTAAAGTATCCAGTACCTCTTCCGTATCTTTTCTGAGAACGGCAAAAAACGTCCTGATCATCTGATCTTTAGCCAGAGATTTTACCTCGGCCATCATGCCGAAATCATAGAAAATCAGGCTACCATTCTCTGGATTGACCGCCATATTTCCGGGATGGGGATCGGCTTGGAAAAATCCATCGAGTAACAGTTGTTTTAAATAACAACAAATACCGATTTGATTAATTCTTTTCACATCCAAGCCACAAGCTTCTATGGTTTGACGATCGTCAACTTTAATTCCCGGTAAATATTCCACGGTCAAAACTTTCTGGGTAGTATATTCCCAATAAACTTTTGGTACGCTAATACCGGGATAATTCATAAAATTATAGCGAAAACGCTCGGCATTTTTCGCTTCTTGAATGTAATCTATTTCTTGATAAAGAATCGTAAAAAATTCGTGATAAATAGCTTCTAGCTCGTACTTTCTTGCCCCAGGTAAATAGCGCTTACAAAACTGAATGATTTTATAAACAGCTTTTACATCCAGGTCAAATAACTGTTGCAGTCGAGGTCGCTGCACTTTGACAACTACTTCTTCTCCGGTATGCAGCCATGCTTTGTGTACCTGTCCCAAACTCGCAGCAGCGATCGGGATTTCATTAAAATCCCGATACAAAGCATAAATAGGTTTGCCCAATTCAGATTCAACTAAAGCGATCGCTTCCGAACTACTAAATGCCGGAACGTTATCCTGTAACTGAGCTAAAGCACTGACATACTCTGGTGGTAACAGATCGGCGCGAGTAGATAAAGACTGACCGATTTTAATAAAAGTTGGCCCTAAATTCAGCAAAGTACGAACTAACCACTTAGCCCGACGCCTTTTTTGTGATGGGGAATTACGAGCAAATAGCTTATCCCACCCTAAAAAGAATAAAAATTTTCCAGCCGCCGTAAATACATCCATCTGACGCGATAGCGGCGAATATTTGGCCCGTTGCCAGCGTAGTGGCTTAGGCGCAACAGTTATAGCCATAGAGATTGTTTTTTGCTTATGCACCACCACCATTCCAAATGGTACATGACTTATTTGGTTTGCTGTTGTTTTCAGCCCCTCAACCTTGCATTTGGGGGAGGATAACAGTGAAACAAGTTAACCAAGAATCGGAGTCGTTAATGGGATTGCTAGAAACCGCGATCGTACCATTCAAGTGTTGCACTAAGCATTTAACCAAAGCCAGTCCCAGTCCGGTACCTTGAATTAATTGTTCGCTCACTCCTTGACCTCGACGGAACTTTTCAAAAATATAATTTTGTTCGGCTGGAGAAATACCGGGGCCAGTATTAGAAAATGTCAATACGATTTGTGGAATTGTTCCTTCAACGTGGTAATCAGCTGCCAGGTGAACGGTAGTATCGGGATCGGAATACTTGCCAGCATTAGTGAGCAGTTCTTCCAGAATGCGATCGAGACTGTCGGGATCGCTTTGGATCATCAGCGATCGCTTGGGTAGATCCATTGCTAAATCTACACCCTTAACTCCCCATTTATGGGAAAAAGAGGCAGCTAATGCCTCGATTACCTGTTTTAAGTCGATTTTTTGGAGGTGCAGGGTCGATTTTTTAGATTCTAATTGTTGAAGAGCAAGTATATCGTTAATTAAATTGATTTCCTGAGTACACTGCTGTTCTAAAATATCCAAATATTTTGTTTGACGCTCAGCGGAAATACCTGGTTGGCGTAACATCCGAATTGCCATTCTCATACTTGCCAAAGGATTTCGCAGCCGATCGCTCATGGTGTCGATAAACTCATCCTTGACTTGATTTAAATGACGCAGTTGTTCTACGTGTTGGCGAGTAGTTTCGTATAACTTCGCCTGAACTCGCAAAATAGACTGGAGTTGGGCTGTCCGTTCTTCCACTAAAGCGGAAGTTTGCCGCAGTGTTTGAAATTGGAGAATGGCAATACTCAATTGGGCGCTGACCAATTCCACCAATTCGAGTTCCTCTCTTACCCAGGAACGAGGTTGACGCTGTTGTAGCCCTAAAAATCCCAATACGGTACCTTGGCTTTCTAGAGGAACTAGTACTAGGGCAGACATTGTAGTTAAATCAAAAACCGAGGCGATCCCATCATCGATATTGTTACTGGTAAAATAGCTTTTGTCAGCGATAACGATTTGGTTGGGAGCGTTGGTAAAGCCTTCTTGACATAACTGGCATTCCGACAACCAGAATGACTGATTTAACCAACTTTTCTGGTTTTCGTTTTCAGGGGAGGCAGCAACGGAAAGCCATTCAGAAACTACCGTCGCTTTGGCTTCCGGAATTGCTTTTTGGTAATTGCCTTTTTTCTGGAGCGGGTCTGTGTATTTTAGTAACAGGATTAAACCCCGATCTACCTGAAGATTACGGGCTGTACCATCTAATGCTAGTTTGAGGACTTGTTCGAGTTCCGTAGAACTGCGGATGGCCATCGTTAATTGGTTGAGGAAAGCTTGGTAGCCTGAGGAAGCTTTCACCTGTCTTTGAAGTTGAACTTGTGAGATTGCCATTGCGATTGAATCTGACAGGGCTTGCAGTTGTCGTTTTTCGGATGCAGTCCAATGGTGGACTGCGGAACGCATCAGGGCGACTATCCCGTTAACGCGACCTTGAAACCTAGTCTCGATCGCTAAAATAGCCCTGACTGGAAACTCTGTAGACCCGCTCAACTCAGATAGAGGAGATTCAACAGCAGTGACATCCGCGATCGCAAATGGGTCAGATATACTCAATAATGCGGCTTGATGCAAATGCCCGAGCAGATGACTGGGGTTTCCCAGCGAAGATGATTGGTCTCGATCGGGATACCAATAAGCGTTTTGCACGAGAGTCCCATCATTGACCATTGCGGCAATCAGACAGTATTCTACCTGGAAAGTTTCTTGCAAAGCTTTGCTAATTTCAGGCAGCACTATTTCTGCATTGGGGCTATCGAGTACGATATGGGCGATTTCATGGCCTAGATCGGGAGAATAAACCTCGCATTGCCAAAATTCATTTAAGTTTTCCGGATACAGAGCCACTTCCGGCTCGTTTGACGATAAAGCAGCGATCGACTTTTCAGATGTTGTGCTGACAATCGTGCGGCGCTTCCGGTAAGTGCCTAATCTTTTTTTGTCCTGCGAATCTCTCATCAACTTCAAAGCCCCAATCTGTGTTTGAGATCTCCTGCCCTCAACAGACCTTAGCCAGAAACCTAGTGACTAGCCAATTAGCGCAATAACTTCGGATTTTTAGCAGGATGGCCGCTCAAATAGGTCAGTTTTACCCGATCGCTTCATCAGTACCCATTAAACTGATGTGAACTGGCTCTAGATTATCTTTATCTCTGACTATCTTGCATCCGTGTTTTCTCTACAATGTTCGCGATCGCTTAATAGCCGATCGATTAAATGTATAGGTACTACTTAACCAGGACCCGATGGCAGCGCTAATCTCTGAGTTTTTCTAGCAATTGCACTTTAAATTTGCCACAAATTGGCTTTTATCCCCCATTATCTTTCTTGCATTATAATTATTGGAAGAAAATTTCTGCTAACGTCTTTTTTCTAATTGTCGCAAAGCAGATTCGCTATTCTTTCGATAAAGTGTTTTGCGGTTTTGTGCAGTTTTGTAACGACTATCTTGTTCCGATACTTGAGCCATCAGATCGGAAGCTTGTTGCCAACGGTTCGCGATTTCTAACCATTGAGTACGAGTGTTAGCTGTTTTACCCGCTAGAGAAGCTTGTTCGGCAATTCGCACCGCAGATGCAAAGGGATCTTCTGTTCGATCGGGCGTACTTTGGTTGTTTAGATTATTCGATAAATTACCATTTTGTTGGTTGCCAGTTAGCTGTACCGAAGTTTTTGGCTTGATCGCTTGCAATGGTTCTATCTGCTTTGCCACTAATATTTTATAAGCACCCCAGCCCATTAATAAGAGTAATACGGTTAGCAGTACTCCCCCGATCATGCCTCGCTGCCATTGTCTGCGATCGCGTACAAAAGGGGAAGATGAAGGTTTGGCAAGGGATTGCTTGATTGCTTTCTCTTTACGCTCTCGATCGTCTGAACCTAGATATTGGAAGGGATTTTTCCTTGCTAAAGTGATTTCTTCAAACCACAACAAATGGGTTTGTGGGTCTCGGCTAATTTCTTCTAGCCAGAGAGATTGCTGCTCTCGCACGATCCGAGAGTTAATTTTTACTCGACGAATATTTTTAGGGCTTATTGTCTCTAAAATTTCCTTAATTTGCGGTACTAAAGTCGCTCGATCGAGTTCTTCAGCTGTTTCTGCTTCGCACAGAAGTTGCAAGACTCCATTGTCTCGCACTGCTCTAGTTCTCACACCCCAGGAAGCTAAGTTTTCATTTAGTAATTGGATAATCGCTGCCACGCTTCCTTGGCGAGCTTGTTTTGCGATTTCATCTCTCAGATATACCATGTTTGGTTGACAATTTGCTTGATGTCGGAGCCTGACGTTTTGCCTAACTCTTTAATTTAAACTATCCATTGACTATTCAGGATATTTTATGCCCAGATCTAGTAAAATATCCATCTTAAAATTGTTTGCCAGATCGCCACTCTATATTTCCCCAGATTCGAGCGGTGAATTCAGGGAGTTTTCTGGCGAGATGCTCTTACCCCTTAGCTACTTCCTATCTTATATATGCTTTACTGTGAAACTAGAAAAGCTATTAGGTGCAAAAAGTAATGGCCAAAAAGATTGAAGTACTACCTTCTCAGGCGGCCTTAATCGAGCGATCGCGACAGCTGGTACTAGATAAAATTAATACAGCAATCCTCGCCAGAGGTAAGTGTACTATCGCCCTGTCCGGTGGCAGTACTCCGAAAGCACTGTATGAAGAAATCGCCAAAGAAAACTTAGCATGGCAAAAAATTCACGTATTTTGGGGTGACGAACGCTACGTACCCCCAGACCATCCAGATAGCAATCAAAGAATGGCTCGACAGGCTTGGTTAGATAAAGTAGATATGCCACCTACTAACATTCATCCCATACCTACGGATGGAGGTGACCCAGATGCAGATGCCAAAAAACACGAAGCAGAACTGAGAGAATTTTTTGAGTGTCCGGAAGGAAAAATACCAGTTTTTGATATTGTTTTACTGGGGATGGGAGATGATGGGCATACAGCTTCCCTGTTTCCCCACACGGGAGCTTTGCAAGTGCGCGATCGCTTAGTGAGCGTGGGGAATAAAGACGGTCAACCTCGTCTTACCTTCACCGTACCTTTAATTAACCAAGCTGAGTGTGTCATATTTATCGTAGCTGGTGCTAATAAACAATCTGCTCTCGATCGGGTGTTCGCTCCTGTGGCCGATGAAATGAGCTACCCCTCCCGCTTAATTCAGCCCAAAGGAGAACTTTGGTGGATATTGGATGAATCTGCCAAAGGAAATCTGAATTTAGCCAACTCAATCTACTAAAGGAATTATTAAGATCTGATTGGGTATTGCCCTGTCTCACCTCACTTACTCTACGATTATCTCGACGGAAGGTAAAACTTCATGATTGTTTGCCCAAACTGCAATCACCAAAATCCAGACGGAGCAGTTCAATGCGAAGCCTGTTACACGCCCTTACCAGCCACGACCAATTGCCCTAATTGTGGCACTACGGTGCAGACAGACGCCAGTTTCTGCGGCCAATGCGGTTTTAACTTGCAGAATGCCAGTGTGAAAAGTGAAGCACAGACAGTAGCACCGGCTACAGTGGCAATGGCATCCTCACCATCAGGATCGATGCCCGATTTAGTAGCACCCGACCCTTTGGTGGAACTAGAGCCTTTACCGATGAGTTCTGCATTGCCTACACCCGCCAATCCTAGCGAAAAATCTGCTGGTAGCGAGTCATCACCGCCACCACCACAAAGTTTTAGCAGTCCGCAGGCTGAAGCGGCACCTGCAAATATCGCTTTGCCGTCACCTCCACTGCCTCCAGCTAGAGAATATGGTAGTTCTGTAACGCGCATTCAGCAGCAAACTGCCAAGTTGCTGCACGTCCAAACGAAAACGGAAATCGAACTACCCCAAAATTTGCCGATCGTACATTTAGGCAAACCAAACGACCAAATACCACCAGATATAGATGTTTCTGGGTTTCCCAACTCAGAAGTAGTTTCTCGCGTTCATGCAGATATTCGCGTGGAGGGGGACGCTTACTATTTGGAAGACGTGGGAAGTTCCAACGGTACGTATATCAACCATACTCCCCTGCCAAAGGGTAATCGGCATCGCTTGCGACCGGGCGATCGCATTAGTCTGGGAAAGGGAGATCTGGTAACATTTTTGTTTCAACTCTCTTAGTAAGCGGTACTTAAACTTGACTGACCGATGGGGAATTACCGATCGAATTGTTGATACCCCTGTTCTCCTGCTCCCCTAGCAGGCAGTAAAATGCAAACGTCCTTGCATCCAAAGCATTCAAAATAAATTGACGCTGCCAATGTGATTACCTTAAACCTGCTGCATCCACTTCAGTCGATCCCGATTCAAAGCTGGACTTTTGATGAGGAATCGGTGATTCGGATTGGGCGAGCTACTGATAATGATGTTATTCTTTACAGCGCCGTAGTCTCACGTCACCATGTAGAATTACGGCGTCACGGTCGTAGTTGGGAAGTTATTAATTTAGGTGCAAACGGAACCTACTTGGAAGGTAAACGCATTACAGAAGCGCCTATAGCTGATGGAGCCATGATTCGTTTAGCTCGATCTGGCCCTCAGATCCAAGTCCAACTAGGGGCATCTACCTCTCAAGAAGGGCAAAAATCAATTTCTCAAAAATCATCTTCTGGGGAGCCGAAACCCGATAAATCCAGAGATACTCTAATTCATCCAAGATCGGAAGACCGGGAGGATGTCACCCAATTAGATAGCTAATTATGGACTTACGCAACAAAGGAGGAGGGGGTGAGAGGGCAAATAAAAAAGCTTTGTTATGTAAAGCTTTCGGCACTTTATTCCTTTTACCGATCGCGTAAGTCCGATCGTTTTGACCGAGCAAAAGCCAGTAAAAACTAAACTAAGTTCCAACAAGAGGAGAGTAAAAAACCAGGGAAAAATCTCCTCTAATTTTTTATTTAATTTGATAATTCGTGACTAACATTATTAAGAATAAAGATAGGCTAGTCGTATAACAGCATACAATTGACGCATGAAAGTTGTGATGTGGCAATTATCACCACAATTTAATCACCATGCAGCTTAACGGCCCGCCCTTCTATTCCCTATCTCTGAAAAGCGCCATCAATCCTCATCATTTAATTGTTCCTCCAGATCTGTCGGTCATAGAGGTTCTATACTCAATGGCACAGGTGAGAAGCAGTTGCCCGGTGAGGGATACTCATCTATCTTCAGAAGGCCAAGCCAATAATAATTATTCCCTAGAAGACCTCAAACGAGCTAGCTGCGCCTTGATTATGGAAGGTTCTCAGTTAGTCGGTATCTTTACAGAACGAGATATCGTTAGGTTAACGGCGGCTGGAACTGATTTAAAAAGATACTGTATAGGTGAGGTGATGACTAAACCAGTAATTACCCTCACTCAGTCGGATTCCCAAGATATTTTCAGCGCTTTGTCGATTTTGCGCCAACATCGGATTCGCCACTTGCCGATTTTAGATCGAGAAGGCGAGCTAATCGGTATATTAACCCCCGGTAGTATTCGCGCCTCGATGCAGCCTGCCAATCTACTGACGCGCTTGTGGTCTGTTGCGGATGTGATGACGACTCAAGTGATTCATGCACCGATGACTGCATCGGTGATGAATTTAGCTCAGCTGATGGCGGAGTATCGGGTGAGTTGCGTGGTGATTACCAGGATTGAGGAACGAGAGGTGAGAGTTGAGGAAAGGAGCGGGAGCGATTTAGCTTTTACCTATCAAGATACGGCTAGAAATCTGAAAGGGCAGTTCTTTTTAGTGCCTATAGGCATTGTGACGGAGGGAGATGTCGTCAAATTTCAGGCCCTAGAGCTAAATTTGTCTCAGTTGCAAGCTCAAGACGTGATGAGTGCGCCGTTATTTTGTCTGGAACCGTCAGAGTCACTCTGGGTGGCCCACCAGGAAATGCAACGACGGCACATTCGCCGTTTGGTGGTAGCTAGCAGCCAGGGAGAATTACTGGGAATTGTTTCTCAAACTAGTTTGTTGCAAGTACTCGACCCAACAGAAATGTATGGGGTGATCGAGGCTTTACAGCAAGCGGTAGACGAACGAACGGCTGAATTAAGAACTACTAACGAGCAGTTACAGAGGGAAATTGCCTTTCGGGTAAAAGCTGAAGAGGAATTGCAAAAAGCTCACGATGATTTAAAAAAGCAGGTGGAGGAACGCACGGCGGAGCTACAAGCGGCTAATCAGCTTTTGAAAGAGGATATTGCCAAACGCCAACAAATAGAAGAAGCGTTGCGGAAGTCAGAGGCGCAGTCCAGACAACAGGCTAACCAATTGGAAGCTACTCTGCACGAATTGCAAAAGGCTCAAGCTCAATTGATTCAAACGGAAAAAATGTCTAGTTTGGGGCAGTTAGTGGCTGGTGTGGCTCACGAAATTAATAATCCAGTTAGCTTTATCCACGGAAATTTACCTTATGCAAGTCAGTATGTCCGAGATTTATTACATTTAGTACATCTCTACCAACGTCATTATCCTCAGCCGATGGAGGAAGTTCAAGCGCAAGCAGAAGCGATCGATCTGAATTTCCTGCTAGAAGATTTACCTAAGTTGCTGGCTTCTATGCAGTTGGGGGCGGAACGGATTCGCCAAATCGTTCTATCGTTGCGGAATTTTTCTCGCTTGGATCAAGCAGAAATGAAGCCTGTTGACCTTCATGAGGGATTGGATAGCACTTTACTGATTTTGCAAAATCGATTAAAAGCCAGACCCGGACATCCGGGTATTTTGGTAGTTAAGGAGTATGGGGATTTGCCACCAGTGGAGTGTTATGCTGGGCAACTAAATCAGGTGTTTATGAATTTGCTGAGTAATGCAGTTGATGCGGTGGATAATAGCGAAAATTTTCACTCTCAGCAAAATAGTCAACCGGGATTGCCGCCAGAAGAAATTCGGCTTGGCACGATCCGCATCCGCACGGAATTACTGAATAAAGACTGGGTAGCGATTAATATCGGCGATAACGGGCCGGGAATGTCTGAGGCAGTACTTACTAAACTTTTCGATCCTTTTTTTACTACTAAGCCTCCTGGTAAAGGCACTGGTTTAGGTTTATCGATTAGTTATCAAATTGTGGTAGAAAAGCACGGCGGTCAACTGAAATGTTTTTCTACTCCAGGACAGGGTAGTGAGTTTGTAATTGAAATTCCGATTCAGCAGCAAGTAAGGTAAGCTAAATTTTAATAAGCATAGTTGTGTAATAAAATCAAGGGGAATTGCAGAGGTTTTTTTTAGTTGATATGCTGGAGCTAAACGACTAGCCATCTTATCGTTTAAAAACTTAAATATTTCTTTTATCTAATAACGGTGATTACCCTGACTCTGCTGCATCCGAGCCAGTCCACGCCGGTTCAAAGTTGGACTTTTGGAAGTGAACCAGTGATCCGGATTGGCCGTTCCAAAGAAAATGACGTAATACTCTATAGCGCTGTGGTTTCTCGCAACCATGTGGAGCTATGGAACAATGGCCGCGAATGGGAAATTATGAGTTTTGGAGCGAACGGAACTTATGTGAATAATGAACTAATTACCCAAGCCAAAGTAGAGGACGGAATGATCTTTCGTCTGGGCAGTTCTGGGCCAAAAATTCAAATTTGGCTGAAAAAAGGCGATCCGGATGCAATTATCAAGAAAAATGTAGATAAGGTATCGTCTGAGAGAAATCCTAGAGAATCAGAGACTTTCCTGACTAGCCGTACTCTAGAGAAGACTAGTGAAATTCCTTGATGCGATCGCCTGCGTGCATCTATCTCTCGAAAGAGCTAAAAAATTGAAAGTTATGCTAAGTGATAGCGCGATCGTTTAAATGCTTTCTTGCTTTACTCCCTGCATCGACAACTATTTTTCACGTGGAATATAATAGCAGAGGAGAGTCCAGCCCAAAGGGGTGTATTTACGTTAGCTTTTCTTAATCCTTCTGCTGTCCAAGAATTACAATTTCTCAAAATAGAATAATTTCCTTTTGCTTCGTAAAAGCTACTGTAGGATGAGTGACCTTGGCGAATCCGAATAGTTTTACCATTTGTATCTATTTGAAAAGAGTTTTTAATAAATTGCATTAAATTTGAATAATCTTGTTCGCTAATCTTTACACATTTAATTCCTATATTGTGAGGAATAGCTGAATATCCTTGTATCTCCATAACGGAAGGGGTGGGGAGAAAGAGGGCGTTAAAGGTAGTAACAAGATTTATATCGGCTAGGCTAGGGGTATTCATATAGAATTCGCGATCGCCCCAACCGAAACTTAAATAATTATAGTTAGGTAAACTACTGTTTCCAATGTCATCTATCTTTAGATAGTTTTGCCAATCAAAAACTGCATTTTTAACTGGAGTCACGATATTGGTATGGATTCCCGTGTTGGAAACGCAAATAGTCAAATGACAATTTTCCCGGACAGAATTACACCATCTGCTAGGGATAAAGTAACCGATGGTGAGTAAAGTGAAAATTGATAAAGTAAAAATCAGAAAATGGCGACGGATTTTTTTTAGATAACGCATTGTTGGTTATTCTATTGCTGGCAGTAGGTGATGAGTGATATGTTGATGGTGGAGCAAAGCTAAGTGAGAGCTTTCAATTGGCATATAATGAACAGAAAATTTTTCAAGATTAGGTTAAAATAGCGGTCATCGTTTAATTGGTTATTTTAATTTAAACGATATAGGGGCAATTATTCAAATGAATTAGGAGTTAACTTATGAATACACAACCATCAACACTTAGAAACAGCGAATTAGTTAATAAGCTAGTATTAGATCGTCGCACGGCTGAAGAAATCGGTCGAGTAGATTATCTATGGTTAATTCCCCAAACTCATCGAGTGGTAGGATTTACCTGTAAATCGGGATTGTTTGGTGGAAGAAAGCGCTCTTTTACTTGGGGACAAATAGAATCGATCGGTGCTGATAGCATTATGGTAAATTTCAACCATGATGATTTTGCCGATCCCCAGAAACCAGAGGAAGCTTTTTCTTTGATCGGTCATGAAGTGTGGACGGAAGCAGGTAATAAAGCAGGCAAATTAGTTGATTATTTATTTGTTCAAGAAACGGGAGGCGTAGTTAATTATTTATTTGTTTCCAATGGCTGGCAGGGAATATTAAATGTTGCTTATTTGCTCGATCTATCAGACATTACTAGCATTGGTAGCAAAAGATTGATTGTGAAAAATGCGGCGGTTGAAGAGGCTAAACAATACGGTAGTTGGCAGGAGAAAATTAATCAAGTTACGGAAGTTCTTAAGGAAGATTATAAGAAAACTCAAGCTGATTTAGAGGTTTTCAAACGAAGCGCTCAAGATATGGCTGCTAGGGTAAAGGATAAGGCGCAAGATATTGCCGAACAGTTGAAAGAACGACCGGAAGAGATAGAGGGAGAAGGTAATGCTTTACCGCCTGCGCGTGAAGTGATTGAGATAAAGGCAGAAATTATTAGGGAAGATATAGAGGAAAAGGAAAAGTAATTTGTTGGTTAATTAGGTAAGTGATGGAATTGCGATCGCTTTTTGAAGAGTGCGATCGCATACTCATTTTCAATCGAAAGTAAAAATTAGATTTCAGGGTCAAACTATACTTATATGGATGAGCAAGAACTCAATTTAGGATCGCTAGTTTCGAGGATTGAGAATCTCGAACAAAACCTTATTTGTGTAAAAAACAATTCTATAGATATTAAAAAACAATTAGATGAGATAACCCAACTCCTGAAAAATCGCCATCAAATAGAAATGGTAGAAAATTTGCAAGGGGAAATTGCTAGTTTGCAAAAGGACTTAAAAAAATTAGCTGGTTTGAACGAGCGCACGGATAAATTGGGACTTATCGATCCGTCTTTAACTAATGTGAAAATAGGAGAAGAAGCAGAAAATGTCGATGATGCTGAAATAGTAAAGGGCTTTTTTGAAAGAGTCGATCGGCAACTATGTCAAGAGCCTGATAAATCGTTTATAAATACTTCTACTTTTATTATTGATACGGCTGGAACAAATGACGAAAAAAATTCTGGTTCCAGTGATGAAGAATTTAAGATTGAAAGAATGTTGCTGTTAATAGATGATACTGAAGAAGATAGTCAGGAATTACCGATCAGTGCTGAGGAATTTTGGGAGCGGTATAATGCGGGTGAAAGAGATTTTACGGGTGTTAATCTAGCTGGAGCCGATTTGAGTAAAAAAGCTTTCTGGGATGTTAACCTCAGCAAAGCAAACCTGACTAGAGCAAATATGAGCGGTGGCAGCTTTACTAGGGTAAACCTGAGTGAGGCAAACATGGAAAATGCAGACCTTTATCAGGCAAATCTAGAGTCAGCAAAGCTAGAAAAAGCAATATTAATAAAAGCTAATTTCAGTGAAACCAATCTGTATAATGCAGACATAAGTGCGGCTAATATGAGTGAAGCAAATTTGAGTAAAGCCAAACTGATGGCAGCAAATTTGGCTAATGCTAATTTGAGTAAAGCAAGCCTCGTTCGCGCAGATTTGCGATCGTCAAAACTTAGGAATGCAAATTTTAATGGAGCGAACCTAACCAAAGCAAATTTAAGAGGAAATAGCCACTACAATGATAAGTTTGTAGATCTTCAAGGAGTGAATTTTGAAGGAGCAAATTTGCAACAAGCTGTCTATGACGAAAATACTAGGTTTCCTGTAGAGTTTGATGCTACCAAGACAGGAGCTTATTTGATTGCCCCAAGCGTGTCACTTCAAAATGCTGATTTGAGTGGGCTTGACTTGAGTAAAGCAAACTTGACTGGCTCGGACTTACAAGGAGCAAATTTGAGTAAAACCAACTTAAGTCAAGCTAATCTAAGTAGAGCCAATTTGAGTGGAACTAACTTAAGTGAACCAAATTTGGCGAATATCAATCTGAGTGGTGCAAACTTGAGTGGTGCAAAACTTCAAGGAATAAAAATGCAGCGGTCTGTTTCCAATTGGAGTGGAGCTAATTTGAGTGGAGTTAATTTGATGGAAGCAGATTTGAGTGCAGCAGATTTGAGCGGAGCAAACCTGACTAACGTTAATTTGAATAAAGCAAATTTGTCGTCTGCAAACTTAACGGCAGCTAACTTATCACATGCAAGTTTGATTGGAGCAATGTTATATGCAAATATGAGTGGAGCAACATTGAATCGTGCTGATTTGCGTGGTGCAAACCTTCGAGGAGCTACGTTGGGTGGGGCAGACCTAACTTCGGCAGACCTTCGTGCAGCAGACTTAAGTAGAGCAGACTTAATTGGAGCAAATCTTAATGGAGCAAAGATAGGTGGAGCTAATATTGAGGGTGCAAAGCTTACTGGTGCAATTATGCCTGATGGAACGACTCACGAGTAAATTTTAACAATGTTGAGAAGCTATCTTTCATTACAGCATATTGCCAGCAATTTCTTGTTCAATTAAGTCAATTAACTCTAAAATATTACGAGATTGGCTCGGATGAACATTGGATTCTTCTCCAATATGAACATGATGTGGAAAGTTAGGTAAATTAGGGAAATGCTCTACGTTATCCCAACGTTTTTTTAAAATTTGTTTGGTTGTATCCATCCATTGATAGCGATAGCCCAAGCTTAAACAACGTCGTTCTAAAATAGTAAAAGACTCAGCTATTTCTAGAAAATCACCATTACTAAGTGTCAACCGCGCCCGAAAGTATCCCCTGTTGAGTAAAGTTCGCTCATCAACAATGACAACAGTATCAATTACTGAACTTTGATTGAGTTTTGTTTTAACTACAGCAATGTAATCTAGAAGTTCCATTATGTATGGTTATAGTCGCTAGATGTTGATTGGTTTCTGGCTGTCTTCCGCATCTCATAGAACACACTCCACTCAAAGAAGTCTATACCGTCACCTAATTCTCCTGCTCGAAAGCGTTGGTAAAAATCATCAGATGACATATTGTATTGATTTTCAAATATTTTTAAACGATTTTCTAAATCTAATACTTCTGATTGAATTAGCTGAGATGCTGTTGATGATTTAAAAGTTTTGATTTTCGTATCTAAAAATTCTCTTTCTTCTTCAGAAAGAGACAAAATCATCTCAGCTAGAGATTCAAGAAGTTTTGTGTTCATTATTTTTCTGCTCCTTTAGTACGATCGCATTAGCCGTCAGTGATATAGGTTCCATAGGCTATAGATTGGGGATGAAGCGATCTCTAGAAACCCGGTTTCTTGAAGAAACCGGGTTTCTTTTCACGAAATGCGATCGCACCTCCATTCCCTTAGCTACCAGACTCTCCGCCAAACCTAGCTAAGATTTCCTCACGGGAAAGAGTCAGCAGCAGTAGAGTTAACTCACTTGGGGGTAACTCCAACAAAGGCATTATAGTTCTGTTTAGTTGCTCATCCAAAGCACCAAATCGAACTCTCAGAAGGTTTTCAACCATCTCGCGCCGTTCTTCTTGGCGACCTTCTTGGCGACCTTCTTGGCGACCTTCCAATCTGCCTTCGATCCGACCTTCTCTTAAAGTATCTTCGCGCCAACGTACATAAGCTGATGATAAGTTCATAAGCAATTCCTCTTCATCTTCACTTAAATTTTGACTCGTTTCTAAGCCGATTCGCCAGTTAGTTACAACCTCCAAAATGTTTCTCTTGAAAGGGTGATTTTCTGGCAGTGCATTTATCTCATCCATTGCTTGCTTCTGAATGTTTTTGCGTCCCAAAAGCCGCAACCAAACAGTGTCTTCTGTGGTAGGAAGTTGATTAATTGCTACTAGTGCAGTTCTCAATCCTACTGGTAGAAAATAAACCCCACTTGGCCAATTTCCTTCTGGATCGAGTTTTGCACCAAAGGCATCTAGTACGTTTTCAGAACAGGAATGGGATAAAATCCACAAACGAGGTAATTCATCCTCTGTAACAGATCGGTCTTCTCGCCTTGCTTTACGCTGGAAATCGTTTTGCATGGCAAATAATTTAATTAGGCATTTCCGCACTTCCGACCAGTTTGGTGGATTGCGGTAAGGTTCGATCAAACAGGCAGTTGTAGCCATTTTAGCAATCAAACCCAAAAATTCTAAGTTGGTTTTAGGTGTTGTTCCTGGTGAAAACCAAACATCTACCTGACGAACTTCAGTAGTTACCTCTTGAGAGACTATTACTTCACCCAGAGGCGTTAATAGTTCGCTGAGATATTGCTTGGCAAATTGGTCGTGAAAATTTCTTGTCACTTGATAATTTGGGTGAGTTTAAAAACAACTAGACCACTAGGATGGCTTGTGTTCATTAGATTAGAACTTCAAAATGTTAATATTAGTAATTTACCAAATAAAGGGGCTTTTAATTATTGTTATAATTAATTTTAAACAATTCTTCAATCTAAAATCCAAAATCTAAAATTGAATGACTGTATTTCCTTACGACCAATTTGCCAAAGACTATCTAAAAGAATTACTATCACCGTTGGGAGAGGTAGAAACAAGCCGTGATATTGCTGGTGAAGTTAGAGAAATCGACGTTTGGTTTGCACCTGGGGAGCAAGCTGCATCTGTAACTGAATTGGGATTACTAGGACGTTTAGCAGCGACGGCAGCGATTTTTGAACCTTTTCGCAATGCGATCGATCTTGGTGATGTTCGTAGCTGCATGGGAAAATTGTTTGATATTTTTGCTTTACTAGAACGTCAAGCAAGACGAAATAGCACCCGTGTTGAAGAGACAGATTTACCTCATCTGTGGATAATTTCTCCCACTGCCTCAGAGTCTTTACTGGCAGGTTTTGCAGCTACACTTGATGTAGATAACTGGATGAGCGGTATTTATTTTCTACCTGCACATTTAAAAACGGCAATCGTGGTTATTCACCAGTTACCGCCAACGCCAGAAACGCTTTGGTTACGAATTTTAGGAAAGGGGAGAGTGCAGCAACAAGCAATTGATGAATTAGCAGCACTTCCAGAAAATGATCCATTCCGGAGTGTGGTGTTGGAGTTGTTAAGTAATCTCAAGACTATATTAGAAGTAAGCCAAAATTTAGAACCAGAGGAGCGAGATTTAATTATGCGTTTGTCACCACTTTACGAGCAACGTTTAGCAGATGCTACTCAGCAAGGTATTGAGCAAGGTATTGAGCAAGGACAGCGAATTTTTGTGGAAAATTTATTGCGAGCGAAATTTGGAGAATTGGATGAGGAACTAACGGCAATTATTGAGCCTTTTTTGGCATTGCCACCGACAGATTCTACTGCTTTATTATTGCAATTATCTAATTTGTCCCGTGCGGAATTGTTGGCTAGGTTTAATTAGGTTTTGCAGAGTTGTTTAGATAGAAAATGTAGGCTGCTGTCTAGTTTAATTTGTGAATAGCAAAATCTTAAGAGTCCCGACTGCTTAGAGAAATCGGGACTCTGCTTGTCCGCCAATAAATGATTTAGGATTGCTATAGTTAAGCAAATTATTTCATTTTTTTCACTCTCCTACTTTCATTGCTGAAATTATTGCCTGCTGACTCACCGCCTTATAAACATTATCTAAATACTGCATCACTTCTTTAGCTGAATCGGTTTTTGATTCGGCATTTTCGGTAGCATCATTCACTAGAGGAATTGTTCCCAAAACATCTAAAACGGTTTCGCTGCTTGGTGGCGGAACGATTACGACGAGGGAAGATTCTAAGGGCCGATCGTACTGCCAAAACTCATCTATTTTTAAAGGATATTGAGAACGGGAACTAGCTGTTTTTTCTTTGTTCTCCTGCTCCTCTGCTCCCCTACTTCTGAACTGGCGGAGCATTTCCAGAATTTGTTCTTTGCTTCGTCCTCGTAACTGAAATAATACAAATGGGTCTTCGCCAAAGCGATCGGCTAACAAATAATAAACCGCTCCAATATGTTTGCAGGGATTGGCTTTATCGGGACAACTGCATCGACTGCGAACATCATCAAGTTTGAAGGGAAATAAGTTCAACCCATTAGCAGTAAACACTTTTTCGATATTGGTCGGCATTTCTCCTGCTAATAATTTAGCGGAAAATATCGCTTTTTCGGACATGGTTTCAACGACATATTGCCATTCTTCATCGGTGAAGTTTTCCAACCAAATCGAAACTTGATAAGGTTCCGGATCGGTTCCTTGCACTCTGGCGAATACTTTTTGGTCTTTAAATTCAATACTGAGAACGTTTCCTTCTCGCGCATAAACACGCGCTCTTTCTAAACGCTTTTTAAACCGGTAGGAATCTAATAATGCCAGCCATTGTTCTACCCACCATTCTCGACTAACTTGAAAAGAGCTATTAGTATTGGTCATTCTGCCTCCTCTTCAATTACTGCACTGCGATCGAGCAATAGCAAATCGCGCAATTGGTCGGTATCTAATCCAGTTAACCAGTCTTCACCAGCACCGACAACTTGTTCTGCCAAAGCTTTTTTGCTTTCAATTAAATCGTGAATTTTTTCTTCCAAGGTGCCAGTAGAAACAAATTTATGTACCTGTACGTTGCGAGTTTGACCGATGCGGAATACCCGGTCAGTTGCTTGATTTTCTACTGCTGGATTCCACCATCGATCGAAGTGGAAAACATGATTTGCGCGGGTTAAATTAAGGCCAACTCCACCAGCTTTGAGGGATAAAATCATTACTCTTGGCCCTTGCGGGTCATGTTGAAATCGATCGATCATTTCTTCTCTTTGATTTTTGCTGGTGCTGCCATATAAAAAGAAAACTTCGCGATTGAGTTGTTTTTCTAAATGGGGTTTGAGAAGTTTCCCCCATTCAGCAAATTGAGTGAAAACTAAAGCGCGATCGCCTTCAGAAATTGCCTCTTCTAACATTTCTTCCAAACGTTGCAATTTTCCAGAACGATTGGCATTTCCTAAAGCAGATTGTTTTAAGAATTGCGCTGGGTGATTGCAAATTTGTTTTAATTTCACCAATAGCGCCAAAATCATGCCTCGCCGTTGAATACCTTCCGATTCTTCAATTTCTGCCAGAGAGTTTTCTACCAGTTTTTGGTACATTTCTGCTTGTTCGGTAGTCAAACCACAAAATACGGTCATCTCTTGTTTTTCTGGTAAATCTTGAATGATATCTCGGTCAGTTTTCAGACGACGGAGAATGAAAGGTTGCACTAGCGATCGCAAAGTTTTTAAAGAATCCGTATCACCATATTTTTCAATCGGAATCGCAAACCTTCGCTGAAAGAAATTGCGTGGCCCCAAGTATCCTGGATTGAGAAAATCCATAATAGACCACAATTCTTGCAGCCTATTTTCTACAGGAGTTCCTGTCAGCGCAATCCTAAATGTAGTATCTAATTGCCGGACTGCTTGGGACTGTTTCGCCTCTGGATTCTTGACATTTTGAGCTTCATCCAAAACCACACCTTGCCAAGCAACACTCTGCAAATCTTTGGCATCGCGAAAAACTAAAGCATAACTGGTGATGATTAAATTTTTATCCTGTACAGCCTTAGCAAATGCCTTTCCTTTTGCGCGTTTATCACCGTGATGTACTAAAGTTTTTAAGCTAGGGCCGAATTTTTTCACTTCTCTTTCCCAGTTACCTAAAACAGAAGTCGGACAAACTAGCAGAGTAGGCTTTTCCAATGCGTTTTGTTCTTGAAGATGCAGCATAAAAGCGATGAATTGGATCGTTTTTCCTAATCCCATATCATCAGCAAGACAAGCACCCAAACTCCATCGTTCCAAAAAGGTTAACCAACCAGCACCTAATTCTTGATAAGGACGCAATTCTCCCTTGAAACTAGTAGGAGTTTGAATAGGTTCTAACTTTTTATTTCCGGTGAGAGTCGTGACTAATTCTTGCAATACGCCAGAAGCTTCAAAACTAACTACTGGTAATTTTTCAATAGTTTGACTATCGCCAGTGCTGAGGCGCAAAGCATCTTCTAAAGAAAGAGACATTTGCTCTTTGCGACCTGCAAAAAAGGTTTGTGCTGCTTTGATATCTTGAGGTCGTAACTCTACCCATTCGTTGTTAATTTCAACTAAGGGAGTTTTCAGGGAAACTAAGCGATCGAACTCTTTTTTTGATAGTTTTTGTCCGCCGATCGATAATTCCCATTTAAAATTCAAGAGACTTTGTAAACTCAAACGTTCGTTCTTTTTGATTTCTGGTGTTTCGGCGCGAACGCTTAACCCCAAACGGCTAGCCCAACCTTCCCGATTTGCTAAACTGGGTGGCAGAATTACCCCTAATCCGCTGTCTTGAAAACGCCAAGCACCATTTTTGATAAAATCATAAGCTTGTAATGGATCGAGTTGACAAAATCGGGGAGAAGCTGTTTCTAAACTCGGTTCCATTATCGGCATTAACCGAGAAGCTAATCCCAAACCTCTCAGTAATGTTTCCTGGGGTAATTCGATCGTTCTGCCTTGAAAAACTAAACTTTCAACCGGGTTATTCCAGATCGTAACTGCATCTACCAAAAATTCTGGTTCATCAACTGCTTGCAAACAATATTCTAAATTCCAATTTTTTTCTTCTGCTGCGGGAGTAAGTACTTTAAAGCAGGTACGGAACAAATTTTGTCCGGCTAAAAATGGTTGTAGTGGTGCTGTCCAACTATTAATAATTGTTTGCAAGCGTTCCGTTACTTCAGCAGTTGTTGCCAATTTACCAGCCTCGTTTCCTAATGCTTGCAACCATTGTTCAACTATCGGTTCTGTGTTTGGTGGAGACTGACTACTGACAACAGTTCTTACTTGAGCATCGATAATATTGGTTAAAAATTCCCTCAACAATTGTTTGGGTTCTGGTGGTATTTGAATGCTGAAAAAACCTTTCTCCTGCAAGGAAAGAGGTTTTGATTCCTCCCCCTTCCCTTGCAGGGAAGGGGGTTGGGGGGTTAGGTCTTCCTCATTTTGATAAGTGCGACAAGCGGCTGGCATTTGTTGAGCAAATTTTTGCAGGCGAGCTTGATCTGTGGCACTATCTAATAATGGTTGCCAACCAACAAAAACGCTATCTTCAGTTGTGGTTAATCCGGGTAAAAATTTAGAGCGAGCTAGTAAATCGATGCTCCATCGGCTAATATGCGCCCAAAACCGCAAATCTCTGCCTAAATAGGAGTCGGAATCGCTGACAGAACTGAGTGGTAAAGCGGTTAAAAATGAGATCGCTTCTAGCGCATTCAAACAAAACCCTTCTACTTGCCAGGGATAAAGATATGAAGATCCAGCAGTTTCTTCATTGTTATTTTCTGATAATAAATTACCTGAATGTACGGGCAGAATTTGCCGATCGCTTTCGGAGTTAATGTTAGTCGGTAATGCTACAGTTTGAGTTTGCCATCTGCCCAATGATATAGTTTCTTCTTCTTTTTTCTTTTTGTTCTTTTTTGGAGGATTTTCTCCGGAATTGAGAACATTTTCAGGTAAGGCTTGACGAACGGATGCTAAAGATGTCAAAAAATCTATTAGCTCCTGCTTGCTGAGTGCTAATGGATGAGTTGGCACGTCGTTAAGTTGAGCAGAGTCTAGGGGTTCTATTCTGCGCCAAGTTTCTCCCCAAACAAATAAACAACCACCCTGAGATTTAGTTAACCAACTACCGTGTAATATTGCCATGCTTAATTTTCTGTTTGTTATTGGTCATTTGTCATCGGTCATTTGTCATTGGTTATTAATGAATCAATATTGACCAAATGACTGATTATTAAAAATTTACTTCCTCTGTAAATTGAACTGAAAAAGTAGATTAGAGAGGAACAAGAGGTCAACTTTATAATGAGCAACTTACAATATTAAGATTAAATTAAGTAAAAATTTTTTGCTGTTCACCATTTGAATCAGAAACTTAACTAATAGGCTCCAGTCTTTCATTTTATGTGAAAAGCTAAGATTTTTTCCCGTAAATTATGAGATAATATAAAATTCAACAATTTGGGGGCATTCCCAAAGCGGTTCGTGTAGAAGACTGAGCAAATGAGGTGATGGGGAGAAAAGGTGACGAGGGGACAGGAAGACGCGCCTGACGCGGGGAAAGTTTTTTTACTTCATCCTTCCTCCTTTAGCCTTCAGACTTCATCTTTTCCCAGTCGAACAGCACCCGTGTATCAGTGCTAGGATTGCCACAGATAAAGAATTGTGATACAGAAGGACCGAATGGTAGAGATTGACAAATCAATATCCTTTGACGGAAGGGATATTAAGCTGAAGGTTGGCCTACTGGCGCAACAGGCAGGCGGTTCCGTTTTAATTCAATCGGGAGATACTTGCGTATTAGTGACGGCAACCCGTTCTAAAGCTAGAGAAAATATCGATTTTCTCCCGTTATTGGTAGATTACGAAGAGAGAATGTATGCGGCTGGTCGAATTCCCGGTGGTTTCTTGAGAAGGGAGGGCCGTCCGCCAGAGAAAGTTATTTTAACAGGTCGTTTGATCGACAGGCCGCTACGTCCCCTGTTTCCCAGTTGGTTGCGAGACGACATTCAAATTGTAGCGACCACCTTGTCGATGGACGAGCAGGTACCGCCAGATGTGCTGGCGGTTACTGGTGCTTCCATTGCGGTGCTGTTAGCAAAGATACCTTTTAACGGGCCGATGGCAGCCGTGCGCGTGGGATTGGTGGGAGATGATTTTATTATTAACCCCACTTACGCGGAGATCGAAGCTGGAGATTTAGACTTGGTGGTAGCAGGTTCTCCGGATGGAGTGATCATGGTGGAAGCTGGGGCAAATGAGTTGCCGGAAGCCGACATCATCGAAGCGATCGACTTCGGATACGAAGCGGTGCGGGACTTGATCGCAGCACAGGAAGAGTTAATCAAAGAACTTAACTTGGAAGCTGTCGAGGAAGCGTCGCCAGAAGTAGACTCGACATTAGAGAACTTCATTCGCGATCGCGCTACAGCATCGATCAAAACTATTCTCACCCAATTCGATCTGGATAAAAACCAGCGAGACGCTGCTTTAGATGAAGTGAAAGCTTCGATCGAAACCGCGATCGCAGAACTGCCAGAAGAAGACCCGATCCGAGTTGCCGCCACTCAGGAAAGCAAAGCTCTCAGCAACATCTTCAAAGATATCACCAAGCACCTGATGCGCCGTCAAATCGTCGAAGACGGCGTGCGAGTAGATGGTCGCAAACTCGACGAAGTGCGCCCAGTCAGTTGCCGAGTCGGACTTTTACCACCCAGAGTTCACGGTAGCGGTTTATTCAATCGGGGACAAACCCAAGTCTTGTCCGCAGTAACATTGGGAACACCGGGAGACGCCCAAGAACTCGCCGACGACTTGCACCCAGATGACGAAAAACGTTACCTGCACCATTACAACTTCCCACCGTTCTCCGTGGGAGAAACCAAACCGTTACGCGCCCCCGGTCGTCGGGAAATCGGTCACGGAGCTTTGGCAGAACGAGCCATCACGCCCATCCTGCCTCCCAAAGCACAATTCCCTTATGTCATTCGCGTAGTCTCGGAAGTGCTTTCTTCCAACGGTTCCACCTCGATGGGTTCCGTTTGCGGTTCGACCCTAGCATTGATGGATGCCGGAGTTCCCATTTCCAAACCGGTCAGCGGTGCAGCGATGGGATTGATTAAAGAAGGGGATGAAGTTCGGATTCTCACGGATATTCAAGGTATTGAAGACTTCTTGGGAGATATGGACTTTAAGGTGGCCGGTACCGATTCCGGGATTACAGCTTTGCAGATGGATATGAAAATCAACGGTCTGAATATGGAGACCATTGCCAAAGCAATCCATCAAGCGCGTCCAGCGCGGCTGCATATCCTAGAAAAAATGCTGGCCACCATTGACAAACCGCGCAACGAAATGTCACCTTTTGCGCCCCGCCTGCTGACCATCAAGATCGATCCGGACATGATCGGAGCGGTGATCGGCCCTGGTGGTAAAACGATCAAGGGTATTACGGAAGATACTGGTGCTAAGATTGACATTGAAGATGACGGTACGGTGACGATCTCGGCTGTGGATGTGGAAAAAGCCGATCGCGCTCGTAGTATTATCTTCAACATGACACGCAAGCTAAATGAAGGCGATGTCTACGCAGGTCGAGTTACCCGCATTATCCCCATCGGCGCTTTTGTAGAATTTCTGCCCGGTAAAGAAGGAATGATTCATATTTCCCAACTAGCAGACTACCGCGTAGGTAAGGTAGAAGATGAAGTGGCAGTGGGTGATGAAGTAATCGTGAAAGTGCGCGAAATTGATAATAAGGGACGCATCAATCTCACGCGCTTGGGAATTCACCCGGATGAAGCGGCAGCAGCACGCGCCAGCAATAATTCTAAGCGATAACAAGATAGCAATTAGTAATTAGGATTAGCTCGTACCTAATTGCTATCTTATGCAGGGTCATCATTTGCAGAAAGTGGGTACTTAGTGATGGGTAATGGGTAATCGATAATCGGCAAGAAAACCAATTATCAATTACCAATTACCAAGTTAGATTTATTGATTAATTAAATATAAGTTTTGTACCTTCCCGTGGCACGCTTCGATCGTTTGGGACGGGAAATTATGAATAGCTGATTAAGTATATGCTCTAAGTATGTTTTCTAGATTTTTTACTGACTAGTGATAACTGAAAATTAGGAAAAGAATAGTCTAGAATCAATGTTTTAGTGACATTGAGAACGACAAAATTAAGTATGTGGTTGCGATAAGAAAATTCTCAACCTTAGAAGCAGGCACTCTATCTTTTTTTAATTTCTGCTAAAACCACTCTTTTGATAGATGTAAAAAGATACAATCCTTCTTTCGGTAGATGTAATCAAAGTAAAAAGGCTAGATATTATATCTCAAAATATGAAAAAGGAAATAAAATCTCGTGTTCGGTAAGCTCAAGCTAAGAACGGCTGTTTTAGCAGGCTATTCGTTGCCCGTTGCTTTAATTTTCGTCTTGGGTGGAATTGCGGCATCGGGTATTAGCAAGACTATGGATGCTTTTAAACAAGTAGAAAGATCGCAAACAATTATTATCGGTAGCGATCTGATGACACTTAATGCTGTAAAAATATCTCGGTCTTTGCGTGGATATATAATTTATAAGAATCCGGTTTTTATTCAGGAATCGAGGGAAAACTGGCAATACTTTCAAAAAGAAAGTGAAAACCTGGGAAAGATTATTGAAGACCCCACCCAGAAAGTCCGCTTGAACGAGATGATCGAACTCGGCAACCAATTAAATGAATTTAACAGGGAGGTAATTAGTCTAGTCGAAAAAAATCAGATAAATCAGGCCATACAACTTTTTAAAACAGGTAAGGGACAAACCTTAGTCAATCGACTAGACAAAGTAAATCAAGATTTTAATAATGCCGAGTTAAAAATATTGCAAGAAAAAAATAAGCAAGCTCAGGATAGCTTGTATTCATTGTTAATGGCGATCGTAATTATTGCCCTATTAACTTTTGCGATCGCAGCACTCGCCGCTTTTTGGATCTCCTCCACCGTAGCTCGCACGATTAACGAATCAGTGAATACGATGGCTGCTTCTTCCACAGAAATTGCCGCCACAGCCGAACAGCAAGAAAAAATGGCTGCTCAGCAGTCAATTTCCGTCCATCAAACTACCACTAGTATGGATGAATTAAATGTATCGGCTCGCAAGTCAGCCGAACAAGCAACCGTCGCCGCATCTGACGCCCAGCAAGCCTTAGTGCGAGCCAATCAAGGTAATCAAGCAGTTGAATTAACCTTGCAAACTATATCGGAATTGAAACAAAAAGTGACGGTCTTGGCCAACCAAATCCGGCATTTAAGCGAACAAACCAATCAAATTGGCAATATTTCTAGCTTGGTAAGTGAATTAGCCAATCAAACTAATATGCTAGCTTTGAATGCGGCTGTCGAAGCAGTGCGAGCGGGAGAACACGGTAAGGGATTTGCGGTTGTGGCAGCAGAAATTCGCAAATTAGCCGACCAAAGTAAAAAATCAGGTGAAAGTATTAATAATTTAGTTGGAGATATTCATCGGGCGATCGATGTCACGATTAGGGAAACCGAAACGGGAACGATCACGGCCTCCCAAGGGTTAAAAATTATACAAGAATCTGCTACTGCTTTCAAAGATGTGATAGATGCGATCGATAATATTTCGATCGGCACTCAGCAAATTTCACTCAATGCCAAACAACAATCTACAGCCGTCCAACAAGTGTTGGATGCCATGAATGCCCTCAGCAGTCATGCTGTCGAAACCGCCAGCGGCATTACCCAAGTGAGAGTCGGTATCCAAAGGCTAAATCAAGCGGCTGTGGACTTGAAGGCGATCGTTTAAAGGATGAAGTCTCAAGGATGAAGCAAAAAGAATTTAATTTTGAATTTTGAATTTTGAATTTTGAATTCTCCACCATCTCCCCATCCCCCAGTCCCCCTCAC